>JAFLUR010000332.1 GCA_022508725.1 Oscillospiraceae bacterium | reverse complement strand
TGCGAAAGTCAAGGAATTTCTTGTGAAATTCTTTGAAGAAAACCGCAGGAAAACGCGTGTTTTTCAAGGTTTTCCGGCGCAGAATTTCACAGTTTGAGCAAGCGGAAAATTCAAGAGTCGGTTGGGAGAGCAATAAAAGCCTTGGTCGGTTATAAAACCGAAAAGTTATCCCGGGCATGGCATATTCCGATTATTTACATACATATACTGGTTTGAAAAATACTGTGAAAGGATTTGAAAATATGATGATCATTGAAGCGCTTAAAGCTCTTTTTCTCGGAATTATACAGGGTATAACCGAATGGCTGCCGATAAGCAGCACGGGACATCTTATTCTTGCCGACCAATTTATCAAGCTCGGTTCGGGTATCGTCACATCGGAAAATTTCAATTCGGTCTTTGATGTGGTGATACAATTCGGCTCGATACTTGCCGTTGTTACGCTGTACTTTAAAAAACTCAATCCGTGGCATAAGGGCAAATCCGAGGAAGACAGAAACGATACGTTCAGACTCTGGGCAAAGGTCATTGCGGGCGTTATACCCGCCGGAGTTATCGGATTTCTTCTCGACGATTATTTCGACAAGCTCTTTACCTCTCCAAAGCTTATCGTGCCCACAATAGCGGCGACCCTTATAATATACGGCGTTCTGTTTATAATCATGGAAAATATAACAAAGAAAATGAATATAAAACGCATGGAAAATATCGGTGATATGAAATATTCGACCGCGTTTTACATCGGTCTTTTTCAGACTCTTGCGCTTATTCCGGGAACATCGCGTTCCGGCTCGACCATTCTCGGCGGAGTTCTTCTCGGCGCGTCAAGAGAGCTTGCCGCGGAATTTTCATTTTTTATGGCTGTACCCGTAATGCTCGGCGCAAGCGCGCTTAAACTCATAAAAAACGGCGCGGCTTTTTCGGTCGATGAATGGATACTGCTCATAACAGGAACGGTCGTTTCATACATTGTTTCGATATTCGCAATTAAATTTCTTATGGGATATATCAAAAAACATGATTTCAAGGCATTCGGGTATTATCGTATCGTACTCGGCGTCATAGTAATCGCATATTTCGCGCTTACTCATTCGGTTCCCGCAGTATGATATATTTTCACTTATGTAAAAATTAAAAGGAGCAGCTATGGGCGAATTTGTACATCTTCACACACATACCGAATACAGCCTGCTTGACGGCGCGGCAAATATCAAAAGACTCATAAAAAGGATAAAGGAGCTTGGAATGGACTCGGTTGCGATAACCGACCACGGCGTCATGTACGGAGTTGCCGATTTCTACCGTGAGGCAAAGGCAAACGGCATACACCCCGTCCTCGGATGCGAAGTCTATGTTGCTCCGAGAACGCGCTTTGACAAGGATTACGGGCCTGATTCTCATTCATCTCACCTTATCCTGCTTGCGGAAAATCAAACGGGATATAAAAATCTTATGAAATTGGTTTCATACGCTTTTACCGAGGGCTTTTATTACAAGCCTCGTGTTGATTTTGAATTGCTGGAGCGATATTCCGAGGGAATTATCGCTCTTTCGGCGTGTCTTGCGGGCGATATTCCGAAAAAGCTGCTTGCCGACGATTACAAAGGCGCTGTTGAAATCGCAAAAAAATATGCGGATATTTTCGGAAAGGATAATTTTTTTATCGAATTGCAGGATCATTCCATTCCCGAACAGAAGCGTATAATTCCCAATCTTATAAAGCTCGCGGAAGAACTCGGACTCGGACTTGCCGCAACGAACGATATTCACTATATTTCAAAATCCGACGCCCGGTTCCAGGACGTTCTGATGTGCGTTGAAATGAAAAAAAGCGTGAACGACACCGACAGAATGAAATTTGCCACCGAGGAATTTTATCTGAAATCCTCCGATGAAATGAAATCTCTTTTTTCTTATGCGCCCGCTGCAATCGAAAACACGGTAAAAATAGCGGCACGCTGCAATGTCCGACTTGATTTCGATTCGCGTCACCTCCCATCCTTTAACGTCCCCGACGGAAAAACCGCTCTCGGGTATCTTAACGAGCTGTGTTTCCTCGGTCTTTCCGAAAGATACGATAATGTCACAGAGGAGCTTAAATCAAGACTCCGGTATGAGATAAGCGTAATTGAAAATATGGGATTTGTCGATTATTTTCTGATTGTATGGGATTTTATCCGATATGCGAGATCTGCGGGCGTCGCGGTCGGTCCCGGACGAGGTAGCGCCGCCGGAAGCCTTGTTTCGTACTGCCTGTACATAACAAGCGTCGATCCCATTCGCTACAACCTCATTTTTGAGCGGTTCCTTAATCCCGAACGCGTAAGCATGCCGGATATCGATATAGATTTCTGCCCCGAGGGACGCCAGAAGGTCATTGATTATGTTATAGAAAAATACGGCAGTGAAAATGTCGCGCAGATAATCACATTCGGTACCATGAAAGCAAGGCTTGCCGTAAGAGACGTCGGCAGAACCCTCGATATTCCCTATGCCGAGGTTGACAAGGTAGCCAAAATGATACCCCGGTCCATCGGAATGACCCTAAAAGAGGCTCTTGAAATAAACGATGAGCTGTCTCTTTTATATGCAAACGACAGCCGGATAAAAGAGCTGATGGATACCGCCATGGCAATCGAGGGATTTCCGCGCAACTGCTCGACCCATGCAGCCGCAGTTGTTATCACGAAAGAGCCTA
>JAFLUR010000331.1 GCA_022508725.1 Oscillospiraceae bacterium | reverse complement strand
TTATTTATACTACCACATTTCCTCGCCATTGTCAAGCTCTTTTTTGACTTTTTTCACTTTTTTCTTGACGCCTGCGCTTAAATTGTGATATCCTTGAACGGCTTTTTTATCTTAACATACTTCCGCACCTTTGTCAAGCACTTTTTTCCCTTTTTTTCACCCTTTTTTCCTTTTGGTTCAATATGCATAAATATACCCTATATTTTATATCGTTATAAGGGCATAATAAATATACACGCATTTTTTTGATCGTCTCTCAGCATAAAACCTTTTACAACAGCCTTGACATTCTTAAAATATATCTATATAATATATCTGTATAATTATCGTTATAAACCGCCGGATAAATCAAGAAATTCGTATCCGGCAAAATCATCCGCACCGATACGGGAGAAAATTATCGTTCCCCGGAATTTATGCAAACGAATAAAAGGAGTAACATTATATATGGACAACAACAAAAAATTCAGAAATCCTCTGATGACATACCTTATCATATCTTTGATCGTGACCTGCCTGCTCAATGTGTTTATTTCCGTGCTGACTTCTCCGAATAAAATAGAAGTAAATTACAGCGACTTTATGCAGATGCTTGAAGCCGACGAGGTCGATGAGGTTGAGCTTCAGTCCGCTCAGATACTTATAAAACGGAAAAAAGGTCTTGAACCGTGGAAGCCCTCCGAACCGGAAAACGCCGATAACACTCCGCCGCCCTCACCCTCGCCGTCCTTTGAGGATGAATTTCTATCCGGTGTGCAGCTTATGAACAAATATATGACGCCGTACCAAATTCCCAAAAACGTTATATATTATACGGGAAACGTTCACGACCCCAAGCTTATAGAAAAGCTTGATAAGCATAAAGTCAATTACTTCACGAAAATTCCCAATCTGCTTATGAACATATTTCAGACATGGATATTGCCGATTTTGATCATGCTTATCCTGTTTTCGGTTCTTATGTCCGTCGTATCGAAAAAATTCGGAGGACGAGGCGGATTTATGTCGTTCGGAGAAAGCAACGCAAAGGTTTATATGGAAAACAAAACGGGAATTACCTTTGCGGATGTTGCGGGTCAGGAAGAGGCAAAAGAATCTCTCAACGAAATAGTGGACTTTCTGCATAACCCGGCAAGATATACCGAAATAGGCGCCCGTCAGCCCAAGGGAGCTCTGCTTGTGGGACCTCCAGGAACGGGAAAAACTCTTCTCGCAAAAGCTGTCGCAGGTGAGGCAAGCGTGCCTTTCTTCTCGATCTCCGGCTCCGATTTTGTCGAAATGTTTGTCGGAGTCGGCGCGTCAAGAGTAAGAGACCTGTTTAAACAGGCATCGGCAAAGGCTCCGTGCATTATATTCATAGACGAGGTCGATGCGATAGGAAAAAGCCGCGACACCCATCATATGGATTCGGAACACGAACAGACTCTCAATCAGCTGCTTTCGGAAATGGACGGCTTTGATTCGTCAAAGGGAGTCATAATCCTCGCCGCGACAAACCGCCCCGAGACCCTCGACAAAGCTCTGCTGCGTCCGGGACGATTTGACAGACGCATTATTGTCGAAAAACCCGATCTTAAAGGACGCGAGGATATACTTAAGGTTCATTCCAAAAACATAAAAACGGAGGATGATATCGATCTGCACGAGATCGCACTCGCCACAAGCGGCGCGGTCGGAGCGGATCTTGCGAATATGGTAAACGAAGCGGCTCTCGGCGCGGTAAGATCGGGCAGGAAAAAGGTCAGCCAATCGGATCTTATGGAGGCGGTCGAAGTCATCATCGCCGGCAAAGAGAAAAAGGACCGTATTCTTTCGGAAAAGGAAAAGCGCATAGTAGCGTTTCACGAGGTCGGTCATGCTCTTGCGGCGGCTCTTCAGAAAAATACCAAGCCTGTCCAGAAAATCACTATCGTCCCCCGTACAATGGGCGCTCTCGGATACACCATGCAGATGCCCGAGGAGGAGCATTATCTTATGTCCAAGGATGAGATAATCGAGCAGATAATCGTGTACCTTGCGGGAAGATGCGCGGAGGACATCGGCTTTGACACGATAACGACCGGAGCGGCAAATGATATCGAACAGGCGACATCTCTTGCAAGGAGTATGGTCGCACAGTACGGAATGAGCGAAAAATTCGGTATGGCGGGGCTTGAAAGCATACAGAGCAAATATCTTGACGGCCGTCCTGTCGCCAATTGCTCCGAAACGACCCTTGCCGAGATCGACAAAGAGGTGATAATCATTCTCAAGGATTGCTATAAAACAGCGGAAAATCTGCTGAAAAGCAATATGGAAGCGTTAAAGCGGATAGCGGAATTTCTTGTCGAAAAGGAAAATATCACCGGCGATGAATTTATGAAGATCCTCAACGAGGTCCGAGGAATTCCGGATCCTTGCGAAACGGAGGACTCCGATACCGCCGAAAGCAATCCGGATAAATCGGATACCGAGGAAGGTTCGGAAAATACCGATGCTCCGGAAATTCAAGAAAACGATGCGGATAACCCCGACCTTCCGGAAAATCCGTCTTTCTCCGCCGAACTGCAAAAGCAGACCGATATACGGCAAACGGACGACAATTCACAATAAAATAATTTCGGAACGCCGCGGCAAAACGGTTTTTGATTGCCGCGGCGTTTTTTTATTTAAGAGCCTGTTTGTATTCCTCCAATCGTTGGATTTTTGAGTGGATTTTTCTG
>JAFLUR010000330.1 GCA_022508725.1 Oscillospiraceae bacterium | reverse complement strand
GCGATAATGTCCGTGAGCAGTTCGATAAATTCAGAGACGATGAAAGCGATGACGTATTGAAAATATTGCTTTGCATAGATATGCTTAATGAAGGTGTGCATATAAAAGGTATTGACGGAGTGATAATGCTCCGTTCCACACGTTCGGGAAATGTATTTTATCAGCAGCTCGGACGCGCGTTATCGTGTTCAAAATCAAAACCTGTTATATTTGATTTGGTAAACAACTACGAAACAGGCGATACCGCAAGGGAATATGCCGATATAATGAAGCTCGGAAGAACATACTGCGCAGATGAACGCGAAACGGATATTACATTTGAAATATACGATTATGCAAGGGATATACGAACGCTTCTCGATGATATATATTCGACATTCGATACCGGTTGGGAAAATTCTTATGATCTGCTCTGTGAATTTATAAAGGAGTACGGACGTTTCCCGTGCGGAAGAGAAAGATATAGAAACTACACTCTCGGCGACTGGTGTATATATCAGAGGATGCTGCACAAGAAAAACAGACTTTCGCCGGATAAGGTAAAAAAGCTTGACGAAGATAGCGTTTTATGCGGAACACGACAGATTTCCGAGTGCTGACGATATCGAAAAGAAAACAAAAACGCTGTATTCATGGATGGTATCGCAAAGGGTGCTGAGAAAAAACAATAAATTATCCGAGGAAAGAATCAATAAGCTTGATAAAATAAATTTTATATGGAATACAGATGAATACGCATGGAACAAAAAGTTTGAGATATTGAGGGATTTTATAAAGGAAACCGGGAGAGTACCGAAAACAAACGAGCGGTACGGAAACTGCCATATAGGTCAGTGGTACAACAAACAAAGAATAAATATGAATAACGGTGTTCTGTGCAAGGAAATACAAGAAAAGTTGAAATCTCTTGAATTGATATATACATCATATTATGATGAGAAATGGCCCGGAAAATTTGAGTTGCTGAAAAAGTTCATAAAAGAAAAAAACGTATGCCGTATTCCGACGATATGTACAGCGATGTGAATTTATATACTTGGATAAATAGGCAAAAACAAAAATTGAAAAACGGAAAGCTTGATGAAAGATATACGGAAAAATTCAATAGTATCGGAATTGAGTTGTTTAATTTTTCATCAAACAAGCCTGATACACAGCCGTCGCAAGCATGGGTGGTATAAGGATTTTGTGCTTGAAAACAACCGAAAACCGGGCAAAAGCAAAAGTGAGGGACGGCTTTACAGATGGAGAAGAAGGCAGATACAAGCCATTGAAAACAATAAATTAAATGAAGTTCAGCAGAGAATGCTTGAGGAGATACATTATTAATTAGGAAAATCGGAGTAAGATCATGAGAAAAGCCCAGGTAAAACAGCTGTGTAATATGGTAGAGATACTGTATGAGGCAGTCGGTGAAATAAAAAAATCTTTGGAAAAAAAGAATACCGAAACAGCGAGGACATTATTGTGTGATTCACAAGATGCGGCAATTCAGATGGGTGAGTTTATCGAGGATATTGAGGGCGAGGAATGTGTTACAATAGGATATTTGGAGGAATTTTGCAGGGAGCTTGTCAATGTATACAACGGTTTGGAGGAGATGCCCGCAAATAAGGTGCATAAGCTTTTGCACAGGTCTGTTTTGAGAATAGAAAACAGTATCGGAAATGATATAAAGGTAATCCGGGAGATAGTGTTTTTGCCTTACAAAGCGTCCATGTGGGACAGCTTGGAGAGTATATGGAAAGCTGCCGATGAAGATGAAAATTGTAATGCGGTAGTGATACCGATACCGTATTTTGAGCGGAATCCTGATATGACGCTCGGAACGATGCATTATGAGGGAGCGGAATTCCCCGAATATGTGCCTGTTACGGATTGGCGTAAGTATGATTTAAAAGAACAAAGACCGGATGCGATATATATACATAATCCGTATGATGACTGCAACAGGGTAACTTGTATCTCACCTGATTTTTTTTCAAGCAAGTTGGCGAATTACACTGATATGCTTGTATATGTACCTTACTTTGTGATTTGGGAAGTAAATCCGAATGATCAGGAAGAGATAGACGGAGCGTTAAAGCATTTTATAACCACTCCCGGAGTATTGAATGCTCACAAGGTAATTGTACAATCCGAAAATATGAGGAAGATTTACATAAACGAGCTTATAAAATATACCGGTTATGATGACAAAAAATATTGGAAAGAAAAGGTATTGGGATTGGGATCGCCCAAATTCGACAGGGCGGTCAATACAAAAAAAGAAGATATGCATATACCGGATGAATGGCTTAAGATTATTCAAAAGCCGGACGGCAGCCGGAGGAAAATAATATTTTACAATACAAGCGTCGGACCGTTTTTACAGAACAGCGATAAATATTTTGATAAAATGCGTTATGTTTTTCATTTATTCAAAGAAAATGTTGATGAGGTGGCATTGTTGTGGCGACCGCATCCGCTGATGGAAAATACAATAAAGTCGATGAGAACGGATTTATATGAGGAGTATATGGGATTGGTTGCTGAATACAAAGCCGAAGGCTGGGGTATATATGATGATACCGCTGATTTGGACAGAGCAATCGCAATAAGCGATGCATATTACGGGGATAGCAGCAGCGTGGTGCAGCTTTGCTTAAAAGTAGGTATGCCGGTAATGCTGCAAGATTGTGAAATTATGGGAGAGGATAGCGATGTA
>JAFLUR010000033.1 GCA_022508725.1 Oscillospiraceae bacterium | reverse complement strand
TTTGTGTATTTCAAGAATTTTGCGCAAAGTCGGCGGGAAAATATGCCAAAAAGATTATGACTGGAAGATGCTGAACAGGCCGGAAATACCGAATCGGCGTTTCCTTATATAAGGCATTTTCAGGGCGGAAAATCACTTTTCGGCAGCTTGTTTATTCGGTGGTGATTTTCCGGTTTCCGTTTGCTTTTTATCGAAAACCGCCGCGCCCCTGCCGTGCCGTTATATCATTACTTTTGATCGTATGCCTGCGAATACGGCTCCTGCGTATTCATATTCCAAACGAATATACTGAATCGTCCGTCCGTGTACGGGAATGATTCGGCAAAGCTTTTTCCGTCCCCTGCATTGATACTCTTTATCCGCACGCTCCCGAGCGCTCCGTCCTCGTCGTAAACGGCGAATATAAGCGCAGCGTTTTCCTTTTTGTTATAGCATTTGCCCGCAACCATGGCATATCCGGGATGCGCGGTCAATGAACAGGAAATTACCCTGTACGGATATGTGTACGGCTTTGGCGTATCGGTCGGCTCGGGCGTCGGTGTTGCGGGAACGGGAGTCGGGAGTGTCTCGTCAATTACAAAAGGAATATTGTTTGCCCTTGCGTACTCCCATGCCGCAGAGCCCGCTGCGCCGTAAATAACCAAATTCGGACAATCCGCGAAAACATCGTCCCATATATCGGTTATACTTGCCGGAATACGGATATATTCAAGGCTTTCACAGCCCGCAAATGCCGTCGGCAGACTTGTCATATTAAGCGACAGACTGACTTTCTTCAAATTCACGCAATGATCGAATGCATCGGGATAGATAAATTTTACATTGTCGGGCATCGTGACGGAAATTATATCCGATCCGGCAAATGCGCCGACTCCTATTCCCCCGATTTCAATTCCGTCAACCGCATCCGGAATTACAATTTCGGTATCCGTTCCTTTATACCGCATGATCGTGCCGTCCGACGGGTCTGTGACAAACTCTCTCTCTGTTTTTTCACCCGTTTCAATGTCATAAAACGGAATATCTCTCATCAGCGCGGAGCATTGAGCCGCGGAACCGACATATCCGTATACGGAAATTTTACCGTTATTTATTACATCCAAATATGTATCTCTGCCGAAAACCGTGATTTTTTCAAATCCGGTGCAGCCCTCAAACGCGCCGTGTCCGATACTCACTCCGGCGTTTAACACAAGCTCCCTCAAGGACGAGCACCCGTAAAAGACATCGCTGCCCAAATATGTCACATTTTCCGTGTTTACGGTTTCAAGCGAGGTACATCCCCAAAACGCACCCACATATATCTTTGCCGCCTTTTCGGGGAGCGTAACGCTTACGATTTCCGTATTTTCCTCAAAAACGCCGCTTCCTATCGCGGTCACTTCCGTTCCGTCAACCGTTTCGGGAATTGTGATATCCGTCCCGCTTCCGTTATATTTTCTTATCGTACCTTCCTCATCGATTATCCATTCTTTGATTACCCTTTTGCCCGTTTCAATATCGTAAAACGGAATATCTCTCATATGCGCAAAGTATTCGGCGTCTGAGCCCAAATAGCCGTAAATACTCATTATCCCGTTATCGGGCCATATATATCCTTCAATAGACAAATTTCTGTTCATAACGGTGATTTTTTCAAGGCTGTCGCACTCGATAAACGACCTCATTCCGATACTTTTCATATCTTCGCGGAATATGACCTCTTTTAAATCGGTACATCCGTAAAACGCCGTTTCCTCGATTATTTCGACCTTGTTTGTGTCAATCCTTTTCAGGGAAGTGCATCCGCCGAACGCGCTTCTTTTTATGCTCTTTACCGTGTCCGGAAAGGATACCGAAACAATATCCGTGTTATCATGAAACGCATTCGCGCCGACAGCCGTCACGGTTATTCCGTCCGTATTTTCCGGAATAACCACATCCGCATCATTGCCGTTGTATTTGGTAAGAACTCCGTCGGAATTCACCTCAAACTCAGGCGCGGGCGTCGGAGTCGGTGTGGGTTCGGGTGTGGGAACGGCGCCGATCGCCACAAACGGGATCCCGTTTTGCCGCGCGTATTCTTCCGCGGTCGAGCCGGTATACCCGTATATCGTCAGCTTGCCGTTTGTCGCGCCGTAGTCGCCGAAAAGATCGTTGAATGTCGTATCCGCGCTTGTTATCGTGAGCTTTTCAAGATTTGTGCAGCCCTCAAACGAGCCGTGATATATTATCTCGACATTTTCACCCAGCCTAAGCTCGGTAAGCGCTGTGCAATCCCTAAACGCGCCCGACACGGTTCTGATCGAGTCCGGCACGGATACGGTCCTAAGCGATGTGCAGCCGGCAAACATCAAATGGAAAAGCTCGGTTATTCCTTCTTTAAGCACGACCTTTTCGATATTCGTGCAGCCCTCGAACGCTCTTTGATCCACATTGATGACCGTTGCGGGAATTGTGACCGATGTTATTGCGGTATTTCCCCTAAAGGCGGTGCGATATATACCTTTCACCGTCTGCCCCTTATATATTGCCGGAATTACCAAATCGCCGCCGCTGCCATGGTAGCCCGTTATCATGCCGTCGTAAATCTCAAACTCATCTCCGATCACCGGAGTCGGCGACGGTGAGGGTGTTACTTTTGGCGTCGGCATGGGCGTCGGACGAATATCCGGCTTTTCATTCGGCAGATTTTTTGTTCTGACAGCCTCTTCGCCGTTATGCACGGTTTTAACTTAAGCCGCTTACCTCCTTGTATCATACCGGTCATCTTCATCATTCACATAATAGCTTATGTGGGGCGGCTGATTATAGCCCGAATTCTGGCATACGACCTGCATACGATACGCGCTGTCATGCATAAGAGTATACAATTTATGATTTGTCGGGATTGTTGTTGTGTATACAAGCAGACTTTTGTTATCCGAACCGCGCATTACGATTTCCTCGCGCCAGTCACCCAAAAGATCGGCTATGAGCGCGGCATTGTTCTTTGTGCCGTTATTTGTAAGCGTATTGTCAAGCGTTTGAATACGTCCGTCCTTGCCGGATATTTTCGCCGATCTGCCGTAATCGCTCGAACCCGTGCCGTCAAACAGCTCATCGTATAAATCGCCGTCCCAGAATACGCGCTGATTTGCCGAGTCGGGATTGTATTTTGCGGAAACAACGCCGTTCCCGCCGCAGGAGGAATAATTGCCCGCGCCCCAGATCTCAAAAAATCCGTCGGTATAGCCTACATTCGCCATCATTCCGCGTCCTTGGTCGCTGTTTGAATCGACATGGAACAACTCCTCGCCGTTTTCCGCCTTATAAAGCGTCATTCCTCCCAAATGAAGCTTGCCGTCGTTTCCGTTCGTGCTGCCGGTTATCTCACTGCCTTTGTAATCCTCGTGAACGCTGAAATATTCCATACCCTCATGCGTCGGGTCGTAGTCGGCAAGATGAAGCGCGTCCCCGTGACCGCGCCCCGAACACCACAGAACGGATAAATCATTATCAAGCGCAAGCGAACCGCAGATTATTTCGTCACAGCCGTCACCGTCAACATCTCCGACGGTAAGATTGTGGTTTCCGTTTCCGGCATATCCGGAGTTGCCGCCTGATGAGGTATCAAAATCGGCGACCTGTACCAGCCTTTTGTTTACAAGATTGTATGCCGTTACGGTCGTTTTCTCGTAATATCCGCGCCATGCGAGCATTGACGGAGTTTTGCCGTCAAGATACGCCGCGCCCGCCAGATAACGCTCGGAACGATTGCCCCAATTATCGCCCCATTCGGTCACGCTTCCGCGCGGGTGCGGATAATATATCGTATCGAGAGCCGCGCCGGTATCGCCTTGAAATACGGTGTAGAACTCCGGACCCGACAGCACGCGTCCGCCCGTATCGTTTATACCGTGCTCGCTGTGCCGGTAATCGGCAAGGTTATCGGTATTGCGAATTTCGGCGTTCAATGAGGCTCCGGAAACATACGCGCCCGTTCCGTCAACCGTTCCGGGTGCGGTTTTCATCGCAAGCTCCGCTTTTCCGTCAAGGTCGAAATCATACGCGGCTATCTGAGTAAAATGCGCGCCCGCGTTGATATTTATACCCATATCGATACGCCACAGCCTTTCACCGCTCATTTTACAGCAGTCGATATATACGTTCCCGCTGTGGTTTGCGGGTTTTCCGCTGTCAAACGAATTTGACGGCTCCCATTTTAATATAAGCTCATATTCGCCGTCGCCGTCAACGTCTGCCGGAGTCACATCGTTGGGCGAATAGGTGTAGGTCGAGCCGTCGTCAAGGCTTATTCCGCTTGCGGGAACATCAAGCGGTATCGTTATGTACCCATTTTCATTGACCGTCACGGTTTTGCCGGATGACTGTGCCTCTCCCGCCGGCACGACCGTATACGAGCTGCCCGCAGCCCGGTCGGTGTAATTCGTCGCGTCAATCGCCGACGCGATTTTGGTTGTTCCGCGATACACGTCGAATTTCGTATCGTACTCCTCCGTTCCCAAAAGCCGCCATGATAAATATACCCCGCCGCCGATGTTGACCGCAACCGTTCCGCGGTCGAGATATTCCGCCCGGCGCGCGGTATTCGCCGCCTCCGCAGGCGCGGATAACGGCATGGACCGGGATAACAATGATACCGACAATATCGCCGCCGTTACAAATGATGTAAATTTTTTATTCAATTTTTATTCCTCCCATAATTCAACCGTTTTCGCAAGCGGCTCCATTCCCCCGAGCGTATCCCAAACAAAGGCTTTTACCGAGCCTATCGTCTTATCGGTTTTGGAAATGTTTATCCCGTATGAAACGCTTGTGCCTGCGGGGAAATCCGCCTTTATATAGTTCATGCTTATAAGCGCGCCGTCCGTGTCGTATGCCGCGACGATAAAGTAATCCTTTTCGTTGCGCCCGGCCTGTTCCGTGATCTCAACGTCAACGATAAAGCTCTTGCCGGCAGGCGGAACATCGTATTCCTCACCGCTTTCCGAAACAAGCTTAACGGAATTTATCATATACGGATATTCCGGCGGTATCACACAGCCTCCTATAATATAGGTATATGTCGCCTCGGGGAAAACGTATTCCGTATCCTGTTCAACCGCATCGATCATCGACCTGACAACAAGAACGGTATCTTCCGTTAGGGTGATAACAGTATCGTTCAAGCCGTTTATCAAACGCGAATTCACAAACGGTGCGCCGTTTACCGAATACTCGAAATCATTGCCGTCCGTCGGACTTATTGTTACCTTTGTCCCGTAAGGTACCTCGCCGCTTTTGATATTAACGGCGGGCGGATTGACGGTTACGATTTTTTTGGGGGGTGTGTCATCGCCCGGCAAAATTATATTCACGGTCGTTGCTGCTCCTGCCGCGACCGTTATATCGAAAATTGTTCTGCGCACATAATTGTATTTCGCGCCGGAAATACTGTATGTTCCCGGAGATACATTTTCAAACGCATACATTTCGTCCTCGCCCGAAATCGTTTGAGCGATAAGATTAAGGTCGCCGTCATATAAAGCAAGACTCGCTCCGGCGGGTGAACACCTGCCCTCGATCCGTCCGCACTCCGGCTGTGTGTTTGTGTATCCGCCGTTTACAAAATACACCTTATCGCCGCCGATTACGGGATATTCGTCCGCTCCGATTTTCTGCCCCCACGGCTCGCCCAAGAGATACGCAACCTCGCCGCTCGCAAACTGTCCGGCGGTTTTCGCCTCCGCGCCGCCCGCATCGGACGCCGTATTCTCGAGATAAAAACAATTTTCCGCCGCCAAACCGTACGCTATGGCATACGCGACATATCCGCTGCTTATACTGCCCGTATTGATACAATTTTCCACCGTTCCGTCGCTGCTGCATATTCCCGATGCATAGACGCCGTTTCCTATGCCTTGAATTGTCGCTTTGTTACGGCAGTTTTTAATTTTTCCGGCACTCAATCCGGCAATGCCCCCGATCCAACTCGGCATATTCGCCCACATCGGATCCGATTCATAGCCTACCTTAATAAAGCCGTCCACGGTAAGATTTTTAATTACCGAATTTGTATCGGTAAAATAAAACAA
Organism: Oscillospiraceae bacterium; assembly: GCA_022508725.1. Taxonomy (GTDB): domain Bacteria; phylum Bacillota; class Clostridia; order UBA1381; family UBA1381; genus JAFLUR01. The sequence goes on along the minus strand of JAFLUR010000033.1, from coordinate 6,407 downwards.
TCCGGCAAAATCCTCATATTCGGAATTGATGTACAATCCGCTTATCGTGTGCCCTCCGCCGTCAAATGTACCGTTAAACTTGCTTTCCAACCTACCTATCGGTACCCACGACACCTCCTCGCCGTTTATATCCGCGCCGCAAACGGAGGAAAGGTCGATATCCGCCCCAAGCGTAACCGTTTTGCCCCTGTATGTGTTGCCGCCGTTCACGCTGTCGGCAAATGCCCTCAATCCCTCCGCCGTGGAAATTTCAAGATCATCGTTATCTCCTTTGATTTTTACATTGAAATCCTTATCATGGTTTTCTCTCGGCATCTCGAGTACGGCGCAGTACGGAGATATTACCTCGGGATATTCGCCGCCGGGGATAAACCGGAACAATTCGATATCGACACAATCCCCTCCCTCGACCGCATTTGCAAGTCCGAGCGTCCTGACCTGCCGCGGTTCGAGCCAATTGAGAACAAGCAAAAAATATTTATCAAAATCCAAATATTTATAATCGGTATCTTTATAATTCTCCGGCAAATCCTCATAAGCGCCTATCTTTACAATATACGGCTTTGTCATACTCTCCCGTATATCTTCGTCATCGGATAGGCGGTACGGGTCTATGTTATCGCCGTAATACCGGACCTTATACCTTGACATATTATTGAAGGTTACGGTAATATCTTTATCGTACAGGCTCTTGTCCGCTTCAAGAACCGCGACCCATGAATTTATATCGTCCGAATAACCGCTTCGTTCGCGGGTTACTTCAATATCTATCGATGTTTCGGTTTCCTCCGCACGGATAATATTGTATTTATCGCCGCCGCTGCCCGTATATATGTAATGAAAATACAAAAATCCGTCATCAAAGAACGACTCGTCATACCTTGACAAAATGCCGTTGACATCGCCGCTCTCCGGAATAAAATTCTTCAGCTCGTCAAATGATGCTATCCTTTCCCGCGCACCCTCGCAGACATCACCGGAAAAATTCGTTATATAAGCATTGAACACGGATTTTTGCGCATTTACCGGAACAAATCCCACAGCGCACATAATCATTGCGATTGCCGCAAGCATACCGACGATCCTTTTCATAAATATTCCTCCGATACATAAAATTTGTTATTTAATTACTTTAATTAAAGTATATCATAATTATACACCCGTCAGCGGAAAAAGTCAATAAAAGTAAACACTTTGGAAATATTTAGGGAAGTGTATTGATATTTTAACTCATTTAAGAAAGACAAATTGAGGTGTAAAATGTATATAGGTGATGCAAAATGTCAAAAGAAAGGCAATATTATAATTTCAAAGCATTGGGACAGGCTATAAAATCCGCAAGAACGGCGGCGGGAATGACGCGGGATGAATTGGGCGAAAAATTAAATCTTGCTCCCCGATACATTGTATCTATCGAAAATGAGGGACAGCACCCGAGTTTGCAAGTCTTGTATGAGCTTGTGACGCTTTTCAATATATCGGTAGACCAATTTTTTTTCAAGAAGAAGCCGGAATATTCAACTCTCCGCCGGCAGGTGGACGGATTGCTCGACAGCGTGTCGGAAAGGGACCTGCCGATAATCGAAGCCACCGCCCGCGGAATTATAGAATCAAGATCGGATCCGGAGGAATAGGGAAAACAAGACGTATTATGCAAGCATAATGAAAAACATTAACCGGCGATTTCAAAATATTTATTGAGATTTTGCATAAAATACGATATGATACCGAAAAAACGGTATTTTATGCGATTTTCCTTTTGTCCCGAAACATGGAGTTTTAGGATATTTGAACACAAATTTGAATATAAAAAAATCGGAGCAAACAGAACTTGCTCCGATTTTTTGGTGCAGATGACAGGAGTTGAACCTGCACGTCGGGGACACCGGATCCTAAGTCCGGCGCGTCTGCCAATTCCGCCACATCTGCATTTTCCTTCGTGCCTTAATATTATACCGGAAAAAACAAAATGTGTCAAGCAAAACAGCAAAATTGACATATATGCCGTATCGTTCCTCCGGACGCCGAAGCCGTGAAATTTCTTCACATAAATTCTTCCGGACTATCGGGTTATATATATATTGAAGACATATCTCCGTCTGCGGATAGCTCCCGAATTTTATGTAGTCCTTTGCATATGCCGTGTTCGATCCAAGCGGCATCAAACCGAACAACACCGTAAACAACATTCAATGTATGATTTTTTTCATGATCCGTCGCGTCCTTCCTTTTTTCAATTTGTAAGCATTTCATAAGTGACGCCGTATTTTTCGGCAATATCCCTTGCATATGACAAACCCTCGGGCGGAGCCGCCTCCAGCTTGAACAAACGCTTTCCGTTATCGCTTTTCATAATAAGAGAAGCTCCGCCTCCGCCGGTCTCCTTATTCATCTCATCGACCTCAGCCGCAAGCTTATGCATATGTGTATTGTAGATGGTTCTCACCTGTTTTTTCAAGATCGCCTTTACGGAATCCCTTGCAATATAAAATCCCTCTTCAAAGGAGGTGGTCGAGAAGGTTTCGTTAAGCAGCAGCAGACTGTCCTTTGTGCAATCGGAATAAACGGATTTGAACCTTACACATTCTTCTCCCAGTCTGCCCAGATCCATGGTTTTATCCTCGTCCGCGGGAAAATGCGTGTATATGCAGTCCACGGGTTTATATTCAAAAGCCGACGCGGGTACGAATATCCCGCCCTGCGCAAGCGCAAACATAAGTCCCACCGCCTGCGTCACGGTGGTTTTTCCGCCGCGGTTCGCGCCTGTGAGAATATAAACGGTGTGTTCGGTATCGAATTTCAGGTCGTTGCAGACCGGCTTATCGGAGATTTGCGAATTCAGGGCAAGCTTCAGGTTATAAAAATTCACGGCATCCATAGACACGTTTTCGCTGTCGGTAAGCCGCGCCTCGCAGAATGTGAAACCCTTTTCCGTATTTTCGCTTATAAATTCCGCAAACCTGATATAATACATCAATTCGGGAATTATCCGGGAAATATTCACAATGGCAACATCGGAGTATTTTGTAAGAGTGTCCCGGAGCTTCTTTACCAGAAAATCCAGCATTTTATTCATCACACCGTCAAAATAAAATGTTGAATTTGCCGCCCCGTCACCGGCGGGAGTGCCGACAACCGTCTCACCCGTGTTCGCAAAAACGGTGTTTCTCAAAGCCGTGTATCCTCCGGTCGGATCGGTGAAATAAGATATTTTCAAATTTTTTTCCGCCTGATGATAGTGCATGTCACCGTCCCATTCGGTACCGTCATGAATTTTATTTTTCGAGGCTATCGCATCGGCAAAATTGCTGATGATATTCGATTTCCTAAACGGCTTGTTGTTTATCGATACAAGCCCCATGCCCACGGCTTCAAATCTCTCGTTTACATTTATGCCCAGCGTAATGCTCCGGACATCCGCGGCTTTCGATTTCAGCTCCGCAATGTCCCTTTTCATTTCCGCAAAGCATGAATTCTCATACAATTCATCAATATATTTTTTGAAATTCAAAAGTCCCTCCGACCTTGTTTGGACGCTCGAAAGACATTCCCTGATCGCCTCGACGCACTCGATATAATCGTCAAGCTCATCAAGCCTGTGCATAAAATGCCAAAAGCCCGATTTTTCATCCGACGCGATATGCGAACTGCCGAAATTCCTTATGTATTCAATCCTGTCAAAAAGCTCCGACATCCGTTTTCTCAGATCCGGAAGATTAAGTATATCCGCAAATACCTTCTGCCTGTAAAGCGCAACGCGCGGATCCGGTGTCATATTCGATATGACGCCCATTATAAGGCTCTGTTCCTTTTTATCGGCTGTGATCTCACGGCACAGCGTATCAAGCCCCAGATCATGGCAGACCGTTTCCGAAAGCCGTTTATATTTGACATCCTCATAAAACGGAAAAAGAATACTGAATTGTTTGTTTTCCTTCATATCATATCACACCTCGGATTTTTGTAAAATTCATTTTCGCCGGGCGCGGCTCTTGTCACACATTGCAGTATTTATCCATATATGCCTTCATCCGCGCAAGAACATCGCCGTATTTTGCGTCCGAGCTCAGATATTCGTATATGTCCCGCACATTTATTATCGACCGGACATTTATGCCGAATTCCTCTTTGACCTCGCATACAGCCGTTTTCACGCTTCCCGCGCCGACCTCGCAGCGATCTACCGATATAAACATATCGGTAACATTAACATTTGCCGCCGCGCGAAGAACGGGCATTGTTTCTCTTACGGCGGTCCCGGCGGTTATCACGTCCTCAATAATGATTATCCGGTCGCCGTCCTGCGGCTTATATCCCACCATACTGCCGCCCTCGCCGTGATCCTTGACTTCCTTTCTGTTAAAGAAATACGGCTTATCGATACCGTACTTATCCGCAAGCGCCGCCGCCGTTGCGCTTACAAGGGGTATACCCTTATATGCCGGACCGAACATGGCGGTAAAATCATTCCCGCATATCTCATTCACATACGCGGCATAAAATCTTCCGAGCTCAAGCAGCTGTCTGCCAGTTTTATAATTTCCCGTATTGACAAAATAAGGCGTCTGCCTGCCGCTCTTTGTCGTGAAATCACCGAAACGCAAAACATCCGCGCTCATCATAAATTCTATGAATTCCCTCTTTAAATCTCTCTCTTTTCCCGATTGCATAACAATATTCTCCTTTCGCTTTACGTTAATCTCCGAAATACATATTTTTTATTTTTTTGAGGATATCCTTTTCCATCCGCGATACCTTCATAGGCGATATTCCCATTATCTTCGCGATCTCACGCTGACTTTTCACCTCATAATATCTCATTCGGATAAATTCGCGCTCCGGCTCGGAAAGCCTGTCCATGCAAGAATCTATAAACTCGCAGTCCTCGATGACCATAAAATTATTATCCTCATAGCCTATAAAATCCGCCACATTGGCATGTCCGTCGGCGTAAGCCTCGTCCTCGAGAGATTCTATAAAAGCCGTCCTGCCCGCGGCATAAGCCTTTTCGAGGATTTTATCCGATATACCGAGTATTCTCGAAATTTCCGTTATATTTGTATCCTCATTGTTTCTGCGTATCCTTTCGGCTTTGTAAAATATCTCGTAAAGCTTTCTCGGCACCTTTATCGTTCTTCCCTTGTCCCGGAAATATCTGCGTATTTCACCCATGACCGTCGGGGTAGCGTAAGACGCAAACTTTACTCCCTTGTCCGGATCAAACCGTTCCGCCGCATACAAAAGTCCTATACAGCCCACCTGATATATATCGTCATATTCAATACCTTTGTTTACAAATCTGTTCGCAAGTATCTCCGCTATATATATGTAGGACTGCACGATCTCATCACGAATTTTTTTATCCCGTGTTTCTCTGTAACGGCTGAATATTTCATATTCTTTATCCTCCACAGCCTTAACAGCCGCCGTCATATAATCCTCACCTCAATTATTTTGTCCCGGCGGTATATATTCGCCGCCGAGGTTAAAACACAAATTTTAAGCAAAAGCTTCAAAAACCTATTCTGACATTGCTAAAACACGGCAAAGCGGTATTTTATTCTGTCTCTCCGACTTCCGACGACGTTATATACTCAGCCGATCTTACCGCATTGTCATACTTTTTGATCATGTCTTCCTTGTCCTTGTCTCTCTCCCGTATTTTCCTTATCGCAAGATACACAGGCTCTTTTGTAAGTCCGTGATCCGCAAGAAATTTATTTTTGCCGCTCAGCTTCACCGCGCACGGTATGCCGTTCTGCATTGCCGTTTCCTCAAAGCGTGATATGTCGGAAAGATATTCCTCCGGGTTTGCAAAAACGATCTCATCGGTGTCACGGCCCGTAAGCCTGTCCAGCTCCTGAGACGAGAGCAGATACAAATAGCCGTCGCCCGTCTGAAGCTCAAGCGCGACTTTTGTCAACATTCCGCTGTTATATTCGGTCATCGACTCGGGCGTACCCTCTTTCGCCACGGTTATTTGACGGAAATAAACCTGATTTTTGCCGTTGCCGTTCACATCCTCGACAATTCCGCTCAATTCCTCGCATATTTTATCGACAGCCGCCGTGTCACCGTAATATTCGTTTCCGACATAGTTTATTTCGGCATCGTAGTTTATTCTTAACGCGCACTGTCCTATGGTTACTGCCGCAAAAAAAAGCGCAAATGCCGTGCCCAAAATATGCCATTTGTAATAATACCATATATAATCCCACCATTCCCGCGTATATTTATCGGGTATGGTACCGTATCTCTCCATAAATTTCATCCTCCCGGCCGACCTCATCGAAAACCGTGCAAGCACCGCCTTGATTGTATGCTTCGCAGTCATTCCTTGAAATACGCAAAATATTCCTTTGCTGCGGGTCCTGCTTTGCCCGCCGCAAAACATCCCTCGCAATCCG
>JAFLUR010000329.1 GCA_022508725.1 Oscillospiraceae bacterium | reverse complement strand
CTCGAACATTATGTTCACCTCCTGTTATTCATGATTATATTATATATTTATAAATCGCAGTAACCCGAATAATTATGTTTTGGATATAAAAAAACTGAGTACCGACATAAGCCGATACTCAGTTTTATAAACATTCGTCAATATAAGTATTCTGCACCTTCGTTAAGCCATCTGTTTAGCGCTTTTACCGGGATTCTTATTGAAGACCCGATATATATTACCGGAAATCCTTCTGTTTTCACAAGCTCATAAGCCTTATTCTTACCGATATTCAATACCTCTGCCATTTCTTTCACTGTATAGGTCCATCTTTTCTTTATCTTTCATTGTGAATTTTCCTCCTTTTTATCTGAAATCTGTTGCTTCCCTCTATTGCGTACAGCAGCTTATCGTAAAGATTTTCTATATGCGCTCCGTCTGTTGTCACCGGATTGATGCCGGCTTTTTCAAGACTGTTGATAAGCTTGCTGAATTGCTTACTGCGTTTGCGCTTGTTATCTCCTTGATTGATGAATGTTTCTTTCGCCTTGTGAACACTCCCCTCATTATGTATGAAACACAAAGTATTTTTCCGGACGTCGCTTTTACATCTGCTTAATGCTTCGTAATACGGATAATAATCTCCTTTACCAATAATTTCATCATAATATTTCAGAATATAATATTTGCAAATTGATATATCAAGAAAATCCGAAACCGTATTGTTTCGGATAAGGCGGCGCTTTTTCATTTTGGAAACATTCGGTTTCCTGAGCTGTATCTCAAAACGCAGTGTACCGTATCGGTTATCTGCGTTTTTATATTTATCGGGATTCTTATTCCGCTTTAAGCAAGATGTTGTATATCTGTCGTAAAAGTTTACACAGCAATTACCGCTTACAAGATACAAATTATTGCCGGCGTCTTTATATCGTCTGCTTGTATCGCCGCTTAATAACAGTTCACGAATATTTCCTTTATGAAATAATTTTATGTATGCGGGAATCATCTCTTGCTGAACGATTATATCAACGGCATAGTCAATTCTCTTGACCTGCCATATCCTTAAATCGGCTATTCCCGAAACATTGAGTTCATTCATGATGTTTTTAAATTTTTTATATAATTCGGGAATATCGTATACGTTCAAAACATCATCATAATTTCCGCTCTCAATCATCAATTTGGGACGCAGTTTTATATATATTCTGCGATTTTTTTTAAATACCCATTCCGATATACCGTATCCGGCAAATGCGTATGTAATCTGTTTGCCGTTTTCCGTATGTAACGGTTGTGCGGGGTTGATTCTTTTTGCTTGCTCCCGTATCGTTTTAAATATTTCCTTATAATCTTCATAACTTTTAAAGCTATGGCAGATCGTCATGGTATCAACCATAATTCCGAACCTCCTTGTAAGTTTATTATTTTTATGTTACTATCTTTTAAAAACTTATAAAGATAAATCAATTCATAACAATATATTATAATAAAGTAAATGATAATATAAGATAATATAATAATACAGATTATTATTAAGCAAATAGTAATACCGATAAACATAATATAATAGGGACAGGGATAATACATTATTTAAGAGTATCGGAGTAGGCAAGAGCCTACTCCGTAATTTCAATCTGTCATGCCATTTGCAATATCATTAAATTTATCCATTTCCGCCCTTTTCTTATCAAGCAGCACATGAGTATATGTATCTCCCGTAACCGTAATACTGCTGTGTCCCAACAGTTCCTGCATCGTTTTCAGGTCAATGCCGCTCTCCAATCCTCTCGTGGCAAACGTATGTCTCATACAATGCGGATTTGCGTGCGGTATATCGGCTTTCTTGATAAGCTTATAGAATTTTCGGTTGAAATTTCCGGGGTCTATCATAAGTCCCAATTCCGTAGCAAATATAATATCGTTATCTTCGTACATACCATACGATTTATCTTTATCGATTTTCTGCTGTTTTTTCTGATTTTCCAAAATTTCCGTGAGATAATCAAACATAGGAATTATTCTTTTACTTTTCAGTGTTTTCGGTTCTTCCACTACGAGTTTTGTCTTTTTCTTTGAATTGCCGTAATCCTTTACTCTGCTCAATGACCGCTCGACTCGTATAACCTTTTGTTCCCAATCCACATCGGACCATTTTAGAGCAAGTATTTCGCCGCGTCTCAATCCGGTGAACAGTGCGAATAAATACATATTTCCCATTCTGTCATCCTGTAGTATTTTCATAAGTTTTTTCTGTTCCTGCGGTGTTAAGACCCTCATTTCTTTCGGTTTATCCCTCGGAAGAGATACCGCCTCGGTAACATTGCGAAAAGCAAGACTATTTTTTACGGCTTGCTTCAGCGCCCCATGAAGGACGGTATTTAATATTTTTACGGTTCTTGCCGAAATATTGTTTTCATACATCTCATTGTAAACCTTCTGCAAATGCTCCGGTTTCAAATCGGACACCTTAATTTTTCCTATATTCGGAATGGCATGAACTCTTAACACTGTTTCATATTGTTCAAAGGTTGTCGATTTTATATTGTTTTTCTTGTAATCCCACAGCCATGTGTGAAGCCACATTTCAACCGTGGGACTTATACTTTTATCAATAAATGTACCGGTATTCAATTCATTGATAGCCTTTGTAAGCTTTTTATTCACTTCGGAACGAGTCTTACCATAGAAATATCGGCGTTTTTGTTTGCCTTTGCTGTCACGACCT
>JAFLUR010000328.1:1189-2713 GCA_022508725.1 Oscillospiraceae bacterium | reverse complement strand
TCCTCAAACATACCGATATGACAATGCGCGTCCACAAGTCCCGGAATGAGGTACATTCCCCGCGCGTCGATAACGCTGTCTATATCGTATTCCCCCATATCCCCGGTATCCGTTCCCATTCCGCGTATCCTGTCGTCAAAGACAACAAAGCCGCCCTCGATAACATCGCCGCTCTTGTTCATCGTAACGATACGGGCATTTTTTATTAAATTCATACTTTATCCCAAGCTTCCTGTATAAATATAGATATTTACATTTTATTATATCATAAGTTATCCCGGAATACAAACAAAATTTTTTACAAAAAGAAATTTTTTTTGTATATTCGGCGGTACGGGAAAATCCCGTATTTCCGGACATATCAAAAAAACGGCGGTTTATGCGTCCGCCGCTTTAATATCCGCCTTTACTGTCATGACCCGTCTCAGGAGCGCCGCCGCATCCGGTATTCCCAAAACGTCCTTGCCGTCATATTCCTCCCGCATATTTGCGGACGGTATGAATATCCTTTCCATACCCTTTTTTCTTGCCGCCTCGATCTTTGCCCCGACTCCGCCGACGGGCAGAATATCGCCTTTTATTGATATTTCTCCCGTGACGGCGCAGAACGGGTCTATGGGAATATTCTTTATCGCCGAGCATACCGCGCAGAACACCGCCGCGCCCGCCGAGGGTCCGTCAACGGGGACGCCGCCCGGAAAATGAACGTGGATATCGTATTTTGACACATCTATGAGAGTAACGTTCGATACCGCCGTGACCGCCGCAAAAACCGATGCTTTCGCGCTGCTTGTGCGGGTATATTCTCTTCCCCTGCCCTCCATCTTTTCATTTTCTATAACGCCGGTGCATAAAATTTCGCCCTTTTGCCCCGCCGCTCTTTTTGCGGACGCTTCTATACGGAGCATGATCCCGCCGCTGCCGCCCGCGACCGCCATCGCGTTTATGACTCCCGCGCGGAGCCGTCTGTTGGGCTCGAAATCACAGCGTTTGACATATCTGCCCGACTCGACCACCTGTTTTATATCCGTTTTGGTTATATCATTATGCCCGTTCAGTCTTGCGAGCGACGCGCAGGTTTCGAGTATGCGCACACAATCGCGGCCGTTGCGGGCATACTCGACAATATGTTCCGTATTGCTTTCCGATATGTTAAGCTTACAGCTCAGAGCGGTGCGCAATGCGATGGATTTGAGTGTTTGGGGCGTGAGCGGGTCGAAATATATCTCGGTACAACGCGAACGCAGCGCCGGCGGCAGGTCCCCCGGCGATCTTGTCGTTGCGCCTATAAGCCTGAAATCCGCCGGGATACCGTTTTTGAACACCTCATGTATATACGGCGGGATATTTTCGTCGTTTTCGTTATAATACGCGCTTTCGAAAAATACCCGCCTGTCCTCCAAAACCTTAAGCAGTCTGTTCATCTGGGACGGGTGAAGCTCGCCTATCTCATCTATAAAAAGCACTCCGCCGTGCGCTTTGCTTACCGCGCCCTCCTTTATCTGCGGTATTCCGGCGCTGCCG
>JAFLUR010000328.1:0-1089 GCA_022508725.1 Oscillospiraceae bacterium | reverse complement strand
GCGCCCTCCTTTATCTGCGGTATTCCGGCGCTGCCGAATGCTCCCGCGCCCTGATATATCGGGTCATGGACCGAGCCTATAAGAGGATCGGCTATGCTGCGTTCGTCAAAGCGCATTACGGTAGCGTCCGTTTCTATAAAAGGCGCGGATTTCAAAAACGGCGTTCCCTTGGATTTTTTTGCTTCCTCAAGAGCAATACGGCTCGCGGCGGTCTTGCCGACTCCCGGCGGGCCGTATATGATTATATTCTGCGGATTTTCTCCGAACAGCGCCGCCTTTAGAGCAAGGATGGCACGATCCTGCCCTTGTATATCCGAAAAGGACGACGGGCGGGTTTTTTCGTATGCCGGAATGTTAAGCGAAATTTTGTTCATACTCCGCAGACGCTCGGAATCCTTTTTTGTGTTTATCCTTACCTCACCGCCCGATTTGCGCGACTCAAAGATCTTGGTCAGAAAATAAATGCAAATCACAAAACCGAATACCGTCTGTGAGATCATAAAAATATTGTTCGTCATATGTGCCGGGTTCCTTTCCTTATAAATTCGGCTTTTTTATCAATGTATCTCGGGTCTTTCGGCTCCGTTCGCCCTCATCACTTCCATGACATTTTCTATATCCTCCTCGTTCACCTCGGCATAAAACAAGGTTTTGCCCCTGTTTACCTCCTTTTCCAGACTTTTGCCGATATCGGACGCAACACCCAGCTCCGTCATCGTCTTTCGCACATTCTCGTAATCGGGCGGAAAGAACGCCGCCACGGGCGATGTTTCCTCGCCGTCCGCACCGAGCCCCATAAATATCCCCGGAATACCGGTTATTATATTGTCTCTCACTCCGGCGGTCACATCATCGTTTGTCGCCGCCGCATACGACGCGCCTATATACATATTGCTGCCCGGTCTTTCCTCTCTCGATATTATCGACATATCATCCTCGGAAAAACCTATTTTCTTCAGATCCCTAACCGCGCCGTCCGCCTGCGATGTGGATGAGAACAACGCCGTTACAAGTCTTTTCACTGCCGTCATCTCCGTTTCATAATTTTTTTACTGTCTGTAGTATTTTATTTTTACATGATAAATATAC
>JAFLUR010000327.1 GCA_022508725.1 Oscillospiraceae bacterium | reverse complement strand
ATACACCTTTTTTCAATTTTCACCATCGGATCATCAGACATCAAAGTTTTAACACAATTTTTAATCAGATATACTTTTTTATTCTGCATAAGCCCTCCTATTGTATCTATAATTAAAATTTATATCTATATAATACCATATATGATAATTCAAGTAAATAGGCTTGCACTATATTTCATTATATACCGTAATACAAAATATCGAAAGCATTTTCGATATTTTATAGAAGGGGTGACATAGGTAACTGAAAAAAGATAAATTGAACACAATTAACCGAAATTCCAAATAGGGCTCACTATATAGAATAATCCTACGAAACGCCGATAAAAATCAAATTGCAAATTTAATTCCGAAAACGCTAAAACCGCAGTAATACTGCGGTTTTGCGTGTATCAATTATATTGTACTGTCATGTGTTTAGTAACTGATTTTGATACAATTTACCAAAATTATTTTTGGTGGGGTACTTTTAATCGAAATTATTTTTTTTGTTTTCTGCTTTTTTAAATCACTTTTTCACATATCATAGACATATTCTTCAGTAATTGCTGACATTTACATATCTGCGTCCGGTTATGCCAATTGTCTCTGTGCCATACTGTAAAACATTCCTTTTTTCTCAATAAGCTCATCATAGGAACCTTCTTCTGCAATTTTTCCTTCATGCAAAAATATAATTCTGTCGCAGTTTTTTATAGTGCTGAGTCTGTGAGCTATCATTATTCTTGTCGAGTTAAGTGATTCTACGTTTTTCATGATTTTTTCCTGGGTTATATTGTCAAGCGCAGAAGTGGCTTCGTCAAAAATCAAAATAGGCGGTTTATTGATTATTGAGCGTGCTATAAGTATTCTTTGCTTTTGTCCCCCCGATATAGTTGAGTTTTCTTCTGAAACTATTGTTCGCAGTCCCATTGGCATATACTCTATATCCTCTGTAAGACACGCCTTTTCGACTGCATCGGCAACATCGTCGTAATTTGCGTCCGGCGCGGTTATGGTTATGTTTGAGTATATATCATCATTAAGCAGCCGCGAATCCTGCAGGACAACGCCAATCCGGCGGCGATAGCTTTTCAGGTTTATTTCCCGCAAATCCACACCGTCTATCAAAATACCGCCCTCGGTTATATTTTCAAAGCCCAGCAGCAACCGCAGCAGCGTGGATTTCCCGCAGCCGCTTGCCCCCACTATCCCGATGCTTTCCCCTTGTCTTATTTTAAGATCTATCCCGTCGATCACATACGGAAGTTCCGGCGCGTATTTGAATTTCAGATTTGAAATTTCTATATCACCTTTAATATCCGATATTTTCTTTTCATCATCCCTTGACTCCGTATCCGCGTCAAGTACCGGCTTTAACAATTTTACCGAGCTTATAAATGCCGCAGCGGCAGCAAGAGCCTTACCTATTCCCGAAATTGCGACTATAAACGAACCGTAGGCGCTGTTGAAAGCTATATAGTTTGCCATAGGCAGATCCGCCTTTGCGCCCGCTATAAATATTACAAGCGTTGCAGTCAGCGTTATCGCTTTTGAGATCGCCAAGGAATATTTGAGCTGAAAAGGCTTATTGCTTTTTATAATATGTATCCTGTATTTTTCCGACCAACGCTCAAACATACGCGTAGCGGCTCCGCTGAGTTTTATTTTTTCCATCAGCGAGAAAAACTCATATACAAATCCGGACAGCTTCGCATTTGTTTCTATATATTCTCTCTGCCATTTAACCAGTTGGATTGTTTCCCTTACCGAGGCTAAAATTGTAATAAGTCCCGCACCGGCGGCAATTCCCATAAGCTCGGGGGCATAGCTGTGCATTTGCACAAGATATACGACCGATAATATAATTCCGATAGCCGCTGTCAGGCTGTCTACCGACAAAATATTTCCTATATCGGAGAAATCCGTTATAATATCTGCGAATTCTCCTGTATTTCTGTCTTTGAAAAATCCGGAATTAAGCTTCAGAATACGAGAAAACAACGCGCTTTCAACATTTACTCCCACCTTAGAAATCACATTGGCAAAAATCACAAGCTGAAACATACTCGCCATGGCTATCGTTCCGGTAACTCCGACAAGAAGAGCTGCAATAGGAAACGCATCGCCTATACTTCCCGATGGAATTACATAATTAAAAATCATATAATTAGCAAATGGAAATATAAGTCCCGTCAGAGTCGCAAGTACGCTTGCAATAACTGCTAAAATCTTTTCCTGCGCGGTCACGCTTTTAAGCATGAATTTTATAAGATGAGCAACGGATATTTTTCCGTTGCCGAGTCCTTTGTAAAAACATACCGCATCGACGGAAAACAGATCTGCATTCTTTTTTGTTATTCGTATTTTTTTACCTTTGTCAAAATAGCTGCAGCGTCCGCAAGAATCGGGTAAAACGGCTTTTTCCTCCTCACCGTAATTCGCAAGAATCGGAGTCGCGCAGCCTTTATACCAATCGCCTTCAAGCCTGATTTTTCTGGTTCTTATATCGTATCTGTCATTGAGATATTCCGTCGCGTTTTCCTCCGGAATTTTTTCGATATCCGATACGCCAAAGTATCTCTTAATTAAATACAGTTCACCTGATAACGATTTATTTTTAAATCCTACCTCGGATATATTTTCAAACGCTCTTTTTGCGTATTCGTCAATTATCTCAAGCATATTATCATTCCTCTCTATACGCAGGATGTAAGTTCGGCATATTTTCCGTTAAGCTTCATAAGTGAATCAAGC
>JAFLUR010000326.1 GCA_022508725.1 Oscillospiraceae bacterium | reverse complement strand
CGTCGGATTTTTGAGTGGATTTTTCTGCCGGCAAAGTCCGAAATTTGCGGGAATATTCTGTGTATCTCAAAAATTTCGGGCAAAGCCGGAGGAAAAACATGCCAAAAAAATTATAATTGGAGGATGCCAAACAGGCTCTTACAAACATTTTATTTTATATTGACTTATATCGACAATAAGCGTATAATATTTACAGTTATTATTGTTCTCCCGATCAAGTCCCCCATAATTTATGCGAAGACTTTTTTCGGAAATCAAGAAAGAAAATCGCGGAAAAACCGGCATTTTTCAAGGTTTTCCCTCGCAGAATTTCCCGGTTTGGGCAGTCGAAAAATCAACAGTCGTTCGGAGGAACAATATTAAACGGTGTATTTCAAATAGTCCTAAGGGGGATAAATATGCTTGAAATTTATAAAACAAACAACGGTATTCTTGAAAAGATCGATAAGCCGGAAAAGGATGCATGGATAAACCTGACCGCTCCGACTGCCGAAGAAATAGGTACCGTGCTTGACAATATAGAGATGGAGAATACTTTTATATATGCCGCTCTTGACGAAGAGGAAACATCGCATATAGAGTGCGAGGACGGATGCACCCTTGTTATAGTGGATATTCCCTATCATATATCGGATGATGAAAAAAGCAATTCGACAAAGTACGGAACGGTGAATTACACCACGGTTCCGCTCGGAATAATTCTTACTCCGGATAATATAATTACCGTGTGTCTTAAAGAAAATAACATAATAAACGATTTTGCCGACGGCAAAGTAAAGCCGCTTTATACAAATATGAAAACGCGTTTTCTTTTGCAGATAATGTATAAAATGTCAACGCGCTATCTTCAGTATCTTAAACAGATCGACAAGATCAGCAATACCTTGGAGTCGGGACTGAACAAATCAATGCAAAATCAAGAACTCATAAAGCTGCTTGATTTAAAAAAGAGCCTTGTGTTTTTCTCGACCTCACTGAAAGCCGATGAAGCCACAATCGAACGTATCATGCGGGGCAGAGTTATAAAAATGTATGATGAAGATCAAGATCTTGTTGAAGATGTGCTTATCGAAATCAAGCAGGCGATAGAAATGTCGAGTATATATTCAAATATTCTAAGCGGCACAATGGAAGCCTTTGCGTCCATTATATCGAATAATCTCAATCTTGTAATGAAAACGCTTACCAGTCTTACCATTATTATGGCTATACCGACCATATATGCAAGCTTTTACGGAATGAACGTGTCGGCAATACCGATACCGAATTTTTGGTTCGTCGTCGTCGTTTCGATATTGACCATAGCCGTTGTTGTTATCGTGCTGTTCAGAAACAGAATGTTTTAACATGGATTTTGGGATTTATCGATGATGCTCCGTTATCGATAAATCCCAAAATTTCACCTCCGGAAATCTTTAAAAAAACCTACGGAAGCATTGACTTATTCGGTGTTTCCCCATCATATGCTTTTTATAAGATTGACCATCTCAACAGCCGACAATGCGCAGTCATAGCCCTTGTTTCCGGCTTTTGTTCCGGCTCTCTCGATCGCCTGCTCTATCGTATCGGTCGTAAGCACTCCGAACAATACCGGTATATCGCTTGAAAGAGCAACCTGAGCAATTCCCTTTGACACCTCACTGCACACATAATCATAGTGTGACGTGGAACCTCTTATAACGGCGCCGACGCATATCACCGCGTCATATTTTCCGCTTTCGGCAGCTTTTTTTGCTATAAGCGGAATTTCAAACGCTCCCGGAACCCACATAAGCGATATATCATCATCCTTTACATTATGGCGTTTGAGTCCGTCTGCGGCGCCGCTTATGAGCTTTGATGTGATAAACTCATTAAATCTTGACGCAACGATCGCAACCCTTATACCATCCGCAATAAAATTTCCTTCCAATACTTTCATTTTTTCCTCTTCCTTTCATTTGATCTTGAATTTATTTAAGGAAATACCGAATAAATCAAATATCAAAAAATAATTTAGCTGTCTGCGGCGAAAAAATAGTGCGTTCGGGGGCGTTTACGCCCGGAAAAGCATATATTTTTTCGTAAATTATTTTTTTATTACTTTAAATCAGTGTTTTCTTAACATCTTCATAAGTAAACAAATGACCCATTTTATTTTTCTTTGTAAGAAGATATTTTATATCCTCGTCATTTTCCTCGACCTGTATTGCGACCCTGTCGGCTACGCTTATCCCGTAATCGCCGATATTCCCTATTTTATGAGGGTTATTCGTTAAGATACATATGCTTTCAACACCCAGATCCTTTAAAATCTGCGCGGTTTCGGCATAGTCCCTCAAATCGGGTTCAAATCCGAGATGTATGTTTGCCTCAACGGTATCATATCCCTGCTGCTGCAATTCATAAGCCTTTAATTTGTTTATAAGACCTATCCCTCGTCCCTCCTGACGCATATAGACAAGCACCCCCCTGCCCTCGGCGCCTATACGCTCAAGAGCCGTTTCAAGCTGCTGTCCGCAGTCGCATCTTTTAGAGCCGAACACATCTCCCGTAAGACATTCGGAATGTATGCGGCAAAGCACATTTTCACCCTTTACATCTCCCATGACCAGAGCAATATGATGCTCTCCGTTTATGATATTTTTATACCCGTATATATCAAAATCACCGAATTTTGTAGGCAGCTTCGCCTTTGCCTCACGCTTTATTATAACATCATGCATACGGCGGTATTTTTGAATTTGTTTTATCGTAATATATT
>JAFLUR010000325.1 GCA_022508725.1 Oscillospiraceae bacterium | reverse complement strand
GTGGACGCACCGCTGTGGTCATAAACCGGAGAAAGCTCGTTTATATCCGCTCCGACTATATTCATTTTACATACCTTGTATATTCCGTTAAGCAGCTCCGAAAAGCTTATTCCACCGAATTCGGGAGTTCCCGTACCCGGAAAAACCGACGGATCGAGAACATCAAGATCCAATGAAAAATATACCGGTTTTCCCTTTAATTTCTCCAAAGCCGTATCAAGTCCGTCTAAATTAAATTTATTTGTGAATATATGCCTCTTCGCCCATTCAAATTCCGATTTTTCACCCGAGCGAATACCGAATTGGTATATCCTGCCGTCCCCGACAAGCTCCCATGCGCGGCGCATTACCGTGGCATGAGAAAGCTTTTCGCCGAGATAATCGTCACGCAGATCGGTATGAGCGTCAAAATGTATAATATTCAGTTCGGGATATTTTCTTACCGCTGCGCGCAAAACTCCCAGCGTAACAAGATGCTCTCCGCCTATCATGCACGGAATCTTACCGTCCGAAAATATCTTTTCGGAAAACTCCTCTATAGCCGATAAAGCCTTTTCGGTGTTCCCGAAACAAAGCTCCGGATCCCCGCCGTCAAATACCGATATTTCCTCCATATCCCTGTCCAAGTACGGACTGTAGGTTTCCATGCCGAATGACTCTGCGCGCATTGCGGAGCTTGCAAACCTTGTTCCGGGTCTGAATGACGTTGTGGAGTCAAACGGCGCTCCGAATATAACAACATCCGCATCAGTGTATTCCGCATCGCAGCCTATGAATGTATGTACATTTTTTTCCATCATTTTACTCCCCCACCGGCAACAACATTGATTCGCTCAATTTTCATATCCTCCGTTCCGGTCATAAAACATCCCTTATCCTTTGCGTATCCTATATATTCTATTATTTCCGGTGTTATCCTTTCACCCGGCGCAAGAATCGGTATTCCCGGCGGATAACACATTACAAATTCAGCGCATATATTTCCGGCGCTTTCCTTTATGCAAACCTGCTTTTTTTGAGAATAAAAAGCCTCCTGCGGTGTCAGAACTATATCGGGATTTATATATTCCTGTTCAAACATTCCCGCCGACGGCTTTGCGTAAAGACGCTTTATTTCGGAAAGAGATGATATCAGCCTTTCAATTTCAAACATTCTGTCACCGACGGATATTACGGCAAGAATATTTCCTATATCACCGAATTCGATCTGTATTCCGTAATCGTCACGCAGTATGTCATAAACCTCAATACCCGCAAGTCCTATGTTTCTCGTGTGAATCGACAGCTTGGTCACATCAAAATCAAATACATCCTTCCCGTTTATTATTTCCCGGGAAAATGCATAAAATCCACCCGCGGCATTTATCTCCTTTCTGGCATATTCGGCATAATCCATAACCTTTGCGAATATATTATTTCCGTTAAGCGCAAGATTTCTGCGAGCCAAATCAAGCGACGCCAACAAAAGATACGAGCCGCTTGTGGTTTGCATAAGATTTACCGTTTGACGCATATATCCCGCATTGATACCCGAGTTCATAACAAGAAACGAGCTTTGCGTAAGCGAGCCTCCCGTTTTATGCATACTTACAGCCGCTGCGTCCGCATTTGCCGCCATAGCCGAAACCGGCATATTTTCACCGAAATAAAAATGTGTTCCGTGAGCCTCGTCCACAAGCGCAAGCATTCCCGCCCGATGAGCCGCCTCAACAATTCTTTTCAAATCGGAGCATATTCCGTAATATGTGGGATTGTTTATCAAAACCGCCTTTGCGTCGGGATTTTCCGCTATTGCACGCTCAACATCTTCAACCGACATACCAAGCGGTATTCCCAATTCGTTATTGACCCCGGGATTAACATAAACGGGAACGGCGCCCGTGACTATAAGCGCGTTTATTGCGCTTCTGTGTACATTTCTGGGCATTATTATCTTTTCGCCGCGTTTGAGCGCATACATCACCATAGCCTGAACCGCCGATGATGTGCCGTTTATCATAAAAAACACTTCCGACGCGCCGAAAGCCTCCGCCGCGATTTTCTCAGCCTCCCGTATGACTCCTACCGGATGACACAAATTATCAAGCGGTTTCATGGAATTGACGTCAACGCTTATCGCCTTTTCCCCGAAAAGCTCTGTCAGTTCCGGATTGGCTTTTCCCTGCTTATGCCCCGGCACATCAAACGATACGACTCTTTTTTTCTTATATTCGATCAATGCCTCATATATAGGCGCCTTATCCTGCCGCATTTCATAATCTCCCAAAATACCCAAAATAATCAATAAATATTCATTCCGCTGAATATTTCTATCATTTCACCGCGCAGACTGTTTGTTATCGAAAGCCGTTCTTTCGGAGGAAGCTCATACACATCCTTGTTAAACAAATAATTCTGCAGTTCTATTTCCTTTATAAGCATTTTTGTGTGAAATATATTGGACTGATAAACATTAACGTCTATCGCATCATATTTTTTCAGCGTATCATTATCGACATAATCCTGTATCGATGTTATATTATGGTCTATAAAGCATTTTCTTCCGTCAACATCTCTCGTGAACCCGCGTACACGGTAATCTATCGTTATAATATCCGAATCAAAGCTCCCTATGAGATAATTAAGCGCGTTAAGCGGAGAGATATATCCGCAGGTAGACACATCTATATCCACCCTAAAGGTAGCGATCGACGTATCCGGGTGATACTCGGGATAGGTATGCACCGTTACATGACTTTTATCCAAATGACCCA
>JAFLUR010000324.1 GCA_022508725.1 Oscillospiraceae bacterium | reverse complement strand
TTTCGGACTTTGCCTGCGGGAAAATATGCCGAAAAGATGATGATTGGAGGATACCGAACAGGCTCTTACGAAAAATTTGAAAATTCAGGCAAAGGAGCTGTTTTATGAATTTGAAATTACTTGCGTATACGCCGGAGCCGGAAAAGGTCGTTGCGGCGGCGGCAAAGCTGTGCTACAGCAAAAGCGGCATAGATGATATTCTTGAAAATCTCACGCCGGAAAAAACCGAAAAATTTATACGATCGCTTCTTGACATGGGACATGAAAGTCCGTTTGAGCATATAAGCTTCACATTCGGAGCGGAGGGTGTGTCCAGAGCCCTGCTCGCCCAGATAACAAGACATCGCATCGCAAGCTATTCGGTAAAATCGCAGCGGTATGTGTCGGAGGCGGGCTTTGAATACATAACGCCTTATGAAATAGCGGGAATACCCGAGGCGGAGGAAATATTTGAGGAAGCCGTGGAAAAGGCGGGGGAATATTACCGCAGGCTTTCCGAGATACTGCAAAAGCGGCATTACGATGAGCTTATCGCCGCGGGAGTCGATGAGAAAAAGGCGGCGCGCGACGCCGAAAAAAGAGCTATCGAGGACGCAAGATTTGTTTTGCCCAACGCGTGCGAAACGAAAATGGTTTTTACCATGAATGCGCGCAGTCTTTTCAATTTCTTTTCGCATCGCTGCTGCAACCGCGCACAGTGGGAAATACGTTTTCTTGCCGATGAAATGCTGCGTCTTGTAAAAGAGGTCGCGCCGTCGGTATTCAAAACAGCCGGTCCGCCGTGTATACGCGAAAGCTGTCCCGAGGGCAGAATGAGCTGCGGAAAAGCGGCGGAGATGAGAAAAAAATATTTGGATAAATAAAGAGAGCCCCCTCCTTCGCCGTGAAGGAGAGGACTCGTTTTTTTATCGGTTCTTATCAGCAGCAGCCGTTGTTATTGTTTCCGAAAATACCGTAGTTGTTGTCACCGCAGCAGAATACAAGAATTACGATGATTATGAGAATCAAGAGCCAGTCATCCGATCCGCCGCAGCAGTTCTTATTTCCAAAAAACATGATTATCCCTCCTTTTTTCGGGAAGCGCCTTTATCGGTTTTTCCCGTGATAGTATATAATATGCAAATGCTCATATATGTGTGAAAGGATAGTCGGGGAAATACGGGACAGCCCTGCGTTTTTCCCAAAAAAAAGACCCCGGAAATTCCGGGATCTTCGGTGTTTGTCAGAGCCTGTTCAGTATCTGAGATCATCGGATTTTTCTGCCGGAAAAGACGCCAAAAAGATGATGATCGGAAGATACTGAAACAGGCTCTTAAAATTACAGAGCCGATTTGGCTGTTTCGACAAGCTTTGTAAATGCCGCCGGATCCGCAATGGCGATCTCGGAAAGCATCTTTCTGTTGATCTCGATACCCGACTTTTTAAGGCCGTTCATCAAGCGGCTGTAATTAATGCCGTTCATTTTTGCCGCCGCGCTTATTCTTGTGATCCAAAGACGTCTGAAATCACGTTTTCTGCGTTTTCTGCCGATATACGCATTCTGCATCGAACGCATTACCGACTGATTGGCTACTCTGTATAATCTGCTTTCGCTGCCGCGGAAACCCTTAGCGAGCTTCAAAATTTTCTTATGGTGTTTTCTTGTATTTAAAGCGCCCTTAACTCTTGCCATATTTAGTATACCTCTCTTTCATGTGATTATCGATTATTTGTAAGGAATAAGCTTCTTGATCACTGCGGCGTTGGCCTGTGAAACATAAGCCCGTTTTCTCAGAACTCTTTTTCTTTTTGTCGTTTTCTTTGTAAGAATATGACGTCTGAATGATTTATTCATTTTTACCTTACCGTTCTTTGTAACGGAAAATCTTTTGGCGGCACCTCTGTGTGTCTTTATTTTAGGCATAAAATTTTAACTCCTTCCAATGTATATTTCTTCTGTCAACGCTTTTTGTCAACGTTTTCGAGCGGGGCAAGGAACATTGTCATATTTCTGCCCTCTAACTTAGCCGGTCTTTCAACCGTTCCCAATTCTTTTACTGCTTCGGCAAATCTTTCAAGAAGAACCTCGCCTATCTTGGAATGACTGACCTCACGACCGCGGAAACGCACGGTCACCTTGACCTTATCGCCGTTTTTAAGAAAACGCATTGCATGATTGCATTTTGTATTGAAGTCATTTGTGTCAATTGACGGAGAAAGCTGAATTTCCTTTATATTGACGACCTTCTGATTCTTCCGTGTTTCTTTTTCCTTTTTCGAAAGCTCGAATTTATACTTGCCGTAGTCCATGATCTTGCAGACAGGCGGCACCGCCTGCGGCGCGATTTTTACCAGATCGAGACCTTTCTCTCCTGCGGCGGCAAGCGCGTCGCGGATCGAAACAATACCTTTCTGTGAACCGTCGGCTCCTATCAAACGAACCTCTTTATCACGAATTTCCTCATTTATCTGCAATTCCTTGATACTAATGGTTGATCCCTCCCTAAACTGCATTGCAGCAAAAAAAATCGGACAGAGATATACCGTCCGAAAAAATACATACGAAAAAAGATCGAGTATTTACCGCATTACATTATAATACGGTGAGAACGGATATGTCCTGCTTGTTTTATATTTACTTGATATATTATACCATTGTTTTTTGTTCCTGTCAACTGTTTTTTTGAATAAATTCCGGATTTGCCGGGGAATACGCAATTTAAGAGCCTGTTTGGTATTCCTCCGATCGTTGGATTTTTGAGTGGATTTTTCTGC
>JAFLUR010000323.1 GCA_022508725.1 Oscillospiraceae bacterium | reverse complement strand
TGTCCCATAGGCTGACCCATCGGCGGCATACCCGGCTGACCCATCGGCGGCATACCCGGCTGACCCATCGGCGGCGGACCCGGCGGCATACCCCCCGGAGGTCCCATCGGCGGACGCGGTGACGTTAAATTAACTATAATTATTATTATAAGAGCTACTATAATCAATGAGCAGACACCGATTATAATACCTTTTAACATACCCGACTTTTCTTTTTCCGCTTCATCGCCGTACTGTGAATACGGATACTGCGATTGCGGGTACGGATACTGCGGTTGCGGAAATTGTGACTGCGGATACTGCGACTGCGGATAAACTGAATTATCGTATGGGTTATATCCCGTTTGCGGCTGTGCAGAAAAATTTTGTCCACCTTGATTAGCACCGGCAAATTGAATGGCATTTCCTTGTAAGCCGGACGACGAAACTCCGGTATAAATATTTTGTACATATTCGTTTCCGCCGATAGCAACACTCCGTACATCCAATTCATTCAAAGCGCCCAACAATTCTATAGCACTCTGATAACGTTCCTCAATTTTACTTTTTAAGCATTTATTGATTATATTTATAAACTCGGGAGAAATATCCAACGCTGGATCAAATACGATATTCGGATTTTCGACCCTATTCATTGCGTCTATCGGAATTTCCCCCGTAAGCGCATAGTACATTGACGCTCCGACGGAATAAATATCCGTCCAAACGCCTTGTCTGCCGTTGCTCTTATATTGTTCGGCGGGAGCAAATCCCTGCTTTACAACAACGGAATAATTCTGCTGCGCGTGTTCGCCGACAACCTGTTTTGCCGCTCCGAAATCAATGAGCTTTACATCGCCGTTTGTGCATATAAAGATATTATCGGGAGAAATATCTCTGTGAAGAGTTTGAGTGCTGTGTACCGCGACAAGCGCATCACATACCCCGCGCATTATTGTGACGGTCTCATTTTCGCTCAGTTTTCCGCCTTTCTTCGCTATGTAACCCTTAAGATCTATTCCTTCCAAATATTCCATCGAATAATACACCGTATCGTTTGCATAGAAAAACTCATATACCGACACGACGTTTTTGTTTGTGTTGAACCGCGATATTGTTTTGGCTTCCTCAAAAAATCTGTTTGCTCCCTTTTCAAAAACCTTTCTTTTGTCATTGGAAACAATAGAAATTTTTTCTTCGCCTTTTGCTCTGTTCGCTATGCCAGTAGGAAAATACTCTTTGATAGCCACTACTCTGTCCTGTTCACTCGAATAAGCAAGATATGTTGCTCCGAAGCCTCCCCTTCCCAAGACACGACCGATTATGTATTTCCCCAGCAAATTTGTTCCGGGAGTCAAAAGTCCGGCTTCCATCTGATACTTTTCGGGCGTCAGTCCGCATTTGGCACAAACATTTCCGGGAGCAACCGGTTCAAAACAAAAATCACATAAATTCATGCCCTTATACTCCATTATTATCCTCCTTAATTTTTCTTCTCCTTGAATTTTTTCTTAATTCTTACACATACCGCCGAATAATTATCGTTAAATTCATCCGTCTTTTCGCTATGATATTTCATCATCGCTTCAAGCCATTCGCGAGAGCTTTCCGTACTTTCCAAAGCTTCCCTCATATTGTCCTCATTAACATATTCCCAAAAGCCGTCCGAACATATCAAAACGGATAAATTCGGTTTTATTCTTTGCTTTGAAATATCCGGCGGTCTTATTTTTCCGACTCCCAAAGCCGCTTTTAAAATATGCCTGTTGGAATTTTTTCTTATATCATTCAATGTCCCTTTATTTTTCATGACCTCTTCATAAGCGACGCTGTGGTCCGCGGTAAAAAATATTTTGCCAAACTTGAACGAATATATGCGCGTATCGCCCAAATGAGCCAAATAGACCCGATTGTTTTTAAATAAAACACAGGACAGCGTTGTTTTCATTTTAACCTCTTCGGTTTGCTTAATTACTATCGCGTCATCGATTTTGCGAAAAATTTCGTATATATTCTTTGAAGTGAGTCTGTCTGTCTCCGCATATTCTTTTTTTGCCGTATCCACAGCAATTTTCGATGCAATGTCTCCGCCTCCGTGCGCGCCCAAACCGTCGGCAACCAAAATAAGAATATCGTTTTGACCGCATTCCACCGCCACCGAATCCTCATTGACCGGTCTGCCGCCACATTCGCTTAAATACGCAATATCAAATACAAATTTTTTTTGCTCCGTTATCTCGTCATTTATCAATTTTTACCCTCCTTTTTTTTATGTAAAGGAAGGATAATACCAATGCGGTTATATCCAAAACGCCAACGGCTGCGACTGCAATGACCGCGTATTTCTTATTCCAAACCGTTTCATGATAATACGTACCTGCAATGTCGTATCCCGTGATTTCCGGCGGTTCGGGAGTATTGCTTATGATCATAAACAGTCTGTATAAAATTACGGCGGCGTCCTTACGGGTAATGTTATCGGAAAATTTTAAATTCATTTCATTTGAATAAATACCCTCTCTCACGGCTAAGGCTATCTCCTTTTCAGCCCAATCGCTTATAATGTTGTCGTCGGTAAAATTTATATATTTATCGATTTGCTCGGGATAAACATATCCTTTTTTTTGATTGATCGTGCGCGCCGTCAAAGCGATCGTTTGTTCGACCGTTACGAACTCATTTCCACGGAACGTTGCGTCCTCGAATCCTTCGACAATATTGCTCTGCTCGGAAGACGCGACATATCTGTAATACTCGTTATCCACATCGGAGAAGGAGGTAACGGCATCGTCGTCCAAT
>JAFLUR010000322.1 GCA_022508725.1 Oscillospiraceae bacterium | reverse complement strand
AAAAAATAATTTACGAAAAAATATACGCTTATTCTTTAGCGCAAGCGCACACATTCGCACTGTTTTTTCGCCCGGTTGCACGGGTGACCGGTAAAACGAAGTTTTATGACCAACCCGCTGTGGCTGAATTATTTTTTGACATTTAATTTATTCGGTGTTTCCCTATAAAATATTATATGTTTTTATATATAATTTGTCAAGCATATTTTTTATTTTTGTAAAAAATCTATCTTCTCCGCATATTATATCCGCATACCGCGCCTACGATTCCTCCGACTATATGAGATATATTCGATATATTGTCCTTTATGAATATACCTTGAAAAATCTGACCGCCTATGTATATTGCCGACATTATGATAAATGTAACGGGTATCTTTCCCGCGCTTACGCTTGTTACCGAGGCAAGTATGATAAACGCAAACACAACACCGCTTGCGCCCAGAATCATTGTATCGGGGAAAAAAACAACATGAATTACCGCGGTGATCACAGCCGTCAGTGCAGCTATTATAAAAATATTCTTTTGTCCGTATTTTTCCTCAAGCAGCGGCCCCACCAAAAGTATATACATCATATTTCCGCTGAAATGCTCAAAATCGGCATGACCGAATATATGCGTGAACAGCCTCATATAGAACAGAGGGTTAAAGAGAGAATCCCTGCTTGAAGAAAATAACAGCCTTGTGGTATACCCTCCCGTCATTTCTCCGAGAAACAGCGCCAAAGCCGACACAAATACAATAGTAAGCACCGCCGGCGAATTAAAGCTTATTTTACCGGTAATTTTATTCATATTTCATGTTCTCCGACAATTTTTCATTTTGTCTTGTTTATAATCGCCGCCTTGACGGTGTTTTTCATAAGCATTGCGATGGTCATGGGTCCCACTCCTCCGGGTACGGGTGTGATCGCCGCCGCTTTCTTTTCCGCTTCGTCAAATTTGACGTCGCCGACAAGCTTTTTATTTTCAAGACGGTTTATTCCCACATCTATAACCACAGCGCCCTCCTTTATCATATCGCCCGTTATCATTTCGGGTCTGCCCACCGCAGCTATCACTATATCGGCTGCCTTGACCTTTTCTTTCAGATCCTTCGTTTTTGAATGGCATATCGTAACGGTCGCATTTTTGTGCAAAAGCAGCATAGCCTGAGGCTTGCCCACAATATTGCTTCTTCCGATGACAACACAGTCTTTGCCCTCCGGCTCGATACCCGACTCCTTGATAAGCTCCATCACTCCCGCCGGAGTGCACGGAAGAAAATCATAATTTCCCACCATGATTTTTCCGACATTTACAGGGTGAAACGCATCGACGTCCTTTTTGGGATCGATGGCGTTTATTATATTCTCCTCATTGATATGCCCGGGCAGCGGCAGCTGCACAAGTATACCGGATATATCCTCTTTTTTATTGAGCTTTTCCACAAGCTCCAGCAATTCCCGCTCGGACGTATCTCCGCTGAGCGCATACTCCTCCGAATGTATACCGAGCTCCCCGCACGCTTTCTTTTTTGAATTGACATAAACGCGGCTTGCCGGGTCGTCTCCGACTATAACAACGGCAAGTCCCGGGTTAATGCCGCCTTTTTTCAGTTCCTCTACCTCTCCTTTCAGCTCCTCTCTTATTCTTTGAGATACCTCTTTTCCGTTTAAAATCTTTGCCATTTTCATTCCTCCCGTTATTTTTATTGTTTTCTTTATATCCGGTATATTCCCCGCGCGGTCTTATAAGACATTTTTCCGAAAACCCTATCAAGTCCTCTCTGTGCGCTTCCTTTAATGCGGCGCATACCAAATCATAATTATCCGGATTTTTGTATTGCAGAAGTGCCCTCTGCATCGCCTTCTCCTTTGGCGTTTTCGGTACATATACCTTTTGCATCGTAAGCGGATTTATTCCCGTATAAAACATACAGGTCGATATTGTTCCGGGTGTCGGATAAAAATCCTGCACCTGCCGGGGGGTTATCCCGTGTTTTTTCAAATAAAGCGCAAGCTCGATCGCGTCATTCAGCGTGCTTCCCGGATGACTTGACATGAGATAGGGTACAAGATATTGCTTTTTGCCTATTTTCTCGTTTATTTTATAAAATTTATCGGAAAACCGGTTAAATACATTGTTTGACGGTTTACCCATATATTTCAGCACATTGTCGCTTATATGCTCCGGTGCGACTTTAAGCTGTCCGCTGACGTGATGCTTGCACAGCTCATTGAAAAAATCGTCGTTTTTATCCGCCATCAGATAATCAAAACGTATTCCCGACCGTATGAATACTTTCTTAACACCGTCTATGTTCCTAAGCTCACGAAGCAGTTTGAGATATTCGGTATGTGATACCTCCATGTTCGGGCATATTTTCGGGAAAAGGCATTGTTTGTCCTTGCAGGCTCCCGATTTAAGCTGTTTTTTGCAGGCGGGAAATCTGAAATTGGCGGTAGGTCCTCCGACATCATGGATATATCCCTTAAAATCGGGATCCCAAACCATCTTTTTTGCTTCGTTTATAAGCGACCGGTGACTTCTTGACGTTACGATCCTGCCCTGATGAAATGCCAGCGCGCAGAAATTGCATCCTCCGTAACAGCCTCGCGAGCTTGCAAGACTGAACTTTACTTCCTTTATCGCCTCAATACCGCCGTCCTTTTCGTACATGGGATGATAATTTTTCATATACGGCAGCGCGTACACGCCGTCCAGCTCTTTTGTTCCGAGCGGCGGCATCTGCGGATTCTGCACAAGAAATCTGTCGCCGTGTCTTTGTACAAGCGTTTTTCCTATA
>JAFLUR010000321.1 GCA_022508725.1 Oscillospiraceae bacterium | reverse complement strand
TGAAAAACACTGATTTTTTGATATTTAATTTATTCGGTGTTTCTCTTGTATATACGGTTTTAAGCGGACGGAATTAAATCCCGTCCGCTTAAAGCTTAAAATTTCCGCATTATTTTGTTTTCATATAATATCCGAAGAAGCTGCCGTATTTATTTTACTTCTTCAAGGAACCATCTTTGACCGGTACCTTTGTTGTATGTCCACTGGCATACATTTGCGCCGTTGTTCTTGCTGACTTCAAAAACATCGAGCGAAGCCTTAAGTTCGGATGATTTGGTCAGAATTCCGTATGAACCGTCGCTTTCCTTTATAAACTTAAACAGTTGACTGTCTTTTGAATTGTCGCTCCATGTTTGAATATTTGCGCCGTTGTCCGCAGTTCCGCCGTCTACATCAAGCGCCTGTTTGTAATTTGAACATCTTGTGAGGATCTTGTAGTAGCCGTTGCCTGCCGGTACAATTTTAAATTCCTGCGCTGTCGCACCGTTAGCCTCGTACTGCTGAATGTTCGCACCGTCATCGAAAATACCGTACATTACATCAAGATACTTTCCGCTGTTTACATTCTTCATACGATACACGCCCTCGCTGACAGCCGCGTACGGGTCGGGTGTGGGAGCGGGCGTCTCTTTTACGGGTTCAATAAACCATCTTTGTCCCGAACCTCCCCAATATGTCCACTGACATATATTAGCTCCGTTATCCTTGCTCATATTGTAGATATCCAAAGCTGATGTAAAGTCCGTCATCTTTGTTAAGACAGCATATGAACCGTCTGATTCTTTCTTGAATCTGAACAGCTGATTGGGTCCGCTGCCCTGTTCCCAAGTAAGAATGTTTGCTCCGTCCTCCTGACTGTAACCGGATACGTCAACCGCCTGTTTGTAATTTGAGCAGCCTGTGAGAATTTTATAGCTGCCGTCGGATGCCTTTACAAGCTTGAATTGCTGTGCCGTTTCACCGTTGCCGGTAAACTGCTGCAGATTGGCGCCGTTTTTACTGCTGCCGTTCGCAACATCAAGATATTTTCCGCTCAATACGCTCTTAAAGCTGTACACGCCTTCCGGTATATTCGCATATTCGCTGTCATCCGGTTCGGTAGTGGGTTCATCCGTCGGTTCCGGAGCGGGTTCGTCCGTCGGCTCTGCCGTAGGTTCGTCCGTCGGTTCCGGAGCGGGTTCGTCCGTCGGTTCCGGCATGGGTTCGATAGTCGGCTCTGCCGTTGGTTCCGGAGTAGGTTCGATAGTCGGCTCTGCCGTCGGTTCGGGAGTCGGCTCCTGAGTGGGTTCGATAGTCGGCTCGGGTGTGGAAGCCGGTGTCGGAGTAGGCAGCGGGTCGGAAGATGCCGGAGCAATTTCAAGACCGCTGATATAACCGCCGTATTTTTGCTCGCCCATATTTATATCAACATTGAGCATTCCGTCTTTTACATCAACACGAGCAATATATTTTGCCGCATCGGTGGCAAAAAGCGGACCCGATTGAGTACCCTCTATAATGTAGCTTGTTCCGAATCCGGTATTCCAGCTTCCGTAATATACCGTTACATCATATCTGCCGTTCGGAATATTAGCCATGAACTTTGCTGTGCCGTTAATCTGGTCGCCGTAAAGATTATCAAATCCCGAAGGAACATTGCCCGGACCTCTTGTCATTGCGGCGGGAAGTGTGCCGCTGAAACCGTAGCCCGTGTACGGTGAATATGCCGTTGTTGATTTGACAGCCGCATATCCGCTCTGAACATCACCGTCACCGAAGTCGAATTTATATGTCGGCGCGGGTATCGGAAGAATTTCAAGACCACTGATATAGCCGCCGTATGCCTTATCGCCCGCTTCTATAACCACATCAAGCATTCCGTCCGTTATTTCAACCGGTACGGCGGTGACCGCCGCGGTCGTTGACGCAAGCGCTTCTGTTTCTATACCTTCCACGATATACTTTGTGCCGAACGATTCGTTCCAGCTTCCGTAATAAATAGCCACATTATAGCTTCCGTTCGGTATATTTGCCTTGAAATGACCGTTTCCGTTGAGCTGATCGCCATACAGATTTTCCATACCCGCCGCAATTCCGCCGGGGGCTCTTGTCATTCCGCCGGGAGCCGAACCTTCAAAGCCGTAGCCTGCTTTAGCGCTGTATACCGTTGACGATCTTACAGCCTCAAATCCGCTCTGAACGTTACCGTCGCCGAAATCGAATTTATATTTGGGAGTGGGAGGCGTTGTGATTTCAAGACCGCTGATATAGCCGCCGTATGCCTTATCGCCTTTTGAAATTCCCACATCGAGTATTCCGTCATTGACCGTTACTATCGCGGAATATTCCGCGGGACCGGTTGCCGCAAGAGCGCCGGAATCAACGCCCTCGATATTAAAGCGTGTGCCGAACGATTCATTCCAGCTGCCGTAATATACCGTTACGCAGTATGTGCCGTTGGGAAGAATTGTTCTGAAATCGGTTTCGCCCTGAATTTGATCAACATACAGATTTTCCATGCCCGCGGCAACTCCGCCGGGACCTCTTGTCATACCGCTCTGCGAGCCTGCAAAGCCGTAGCCTGTTTTGGCGCTGAACGCCGTTGATGATCTTACTGCTTCAAATCCGCTCTGAACGTTGCCGTCGCCGAAGTCGAATTTGTATTTGGGAGTGGGAGGCGTTGTAATCTCAAGACCGCTGATATAGCCGCCGAATGCCTTATCGCCTTTTGAAATTCCCACATCAAGTGTTCCGTCATTGACCGTTACTATTGCGGAATATTCCGCGGGACCGGTTGCCGCAAGAGCGCCC
>JAFLUR010000320.1 GCA_022508725.1 Oscillospiraceae bacterium | reverse complement strand
TTTCACAGCTTGTTCTTCGCATAAATTATTCAAGATTTAATTGGGGCATCAATAAGAACGGAGGCGGATATTATTGAATTATAATTTTGACGAAATAACGGACAGACGGAACACCCATTCCCTTAAATGGGACGTAGGCGAAAACGAGCTGCCCATGTGGGTAGCCGATATGGATTTCAAGACCGCGCCGGAAATTACCGGAGCGATCGTAAAGCGGGCGGAGCATGGTGTGTTCGGATACAACACGGTGCCGGACGAATGGTATGATGCGTATATAAAACATTGGCAGACAAGATATGATTTCAAAATCGAAAAGGACCGGCTGATATTCTGTACAGGCGTTGTTCCGGCGATCTCAAGCGTTGTAAGAAAGCTGACAACACCCGCCGAAAACGTGCTTATACTTACGCCCGTATATAATATTTTTTTCAATTCGATTATAAACAACGGAAGAAAGGTCCTTCAGTGTCCGCTGAAATATGACGGAAAATCATACGGCATTGATTTTGAGGATCTGGAGAAAAAGCTTGCCGATCCGCAGACAAGCATGATGATATTCTGCAATCCGCATAACCCCGTCGGGAAGATATGGGATAAAGAGACATTGCAAAGGGTCGGATCGCTCTGCCTCAAACATCATGTGATCGTTGTGAGCGATGAAATTCACTGCGATTTGACCGAAACGGGAAAAAGCTATATCCCGTTTGCGTCGGTATCGGAGGAATGTAAGACAAACAGCATAACCTGCGTCGCTCCGACAAAGTCCTTTAATCTGGCGGGACTGCAGACGGCGGCGGTCATCGTTCCCGACGAGTATCTGAGGAATAAGGTAAATCGCGGACTGAACACGGACGAAGTCGCGGAGCCGAACAGCTTTGCCGTTTGGGCGGCTGTCGCGGCGTATAACAACGGCTCGGCATGGCTTGATGAATTAAGACTGTATATCGATGAAAACAGACGCATCGTTTCGGAATTTATACAAAAGGAAATACCGCAGATCAAGCTTGTCAAATCGGAGGCGACATATCTTCTGTGGCTCGACTGCGGCGGACTCGGGAAAAATTCGGACGATATCGCAAAATTTATCCGAAAGGAAACGGGGCTGTATCTTTCGGGCGGGACGCAGTACGGCAAGGGCGGAGAGCAGTTTTTAAGGCTGAATATCGCCTGCCCGAAAAAACGGCTTACAGACGGATTGGAGCGGCTTAAAAAAGGCGTTTCCGAATACATCAAACGATGAATAAATAACATTTAAACGACCGGAATATGAACAAGTACCGGGAGATATGAAAACCGGAACAAAAAGTAAAAAATCCGGAAAAAATAATTTATAAAGGAGATCAAGAGAATATGTTAGGAAATTTTATCTATTCAAACCCGACAAAGCTTTATTTCGGTGAGGACTCACTGAAATTTTTAAAAGACGAACTGCCCGGATACGGCAAGAACGTTATGCTTATCTACGGCGGCGGTTCGATCAAAAAGAACGGCATTTACGATAAGGTCGTTGAAATTCTTGCAAAGGGCGGCAAAACCGTTTTTGAGGATCCGGGCGTTATGCCGAATCCGACGGTAAAAAAGCTGTATGAGGGCTGCAAAATCGCAAAAGAAAACAATGTTGACTTGATTTTGGCGGTAGGCGGCGGCTCTGTATGCGACTACGCAAAAGCGGTATCGGTTTCGGCATACTGCGAGGAGGACCCGTGGGATAAGTATTATCTGCGCATGGAGGATGTTGACAATAAAATTATCCCCGTCGGCTGTGTTTTGACGATGGTCGGCACAGGCTCTGAGATGAACGGCGGCGCGGTCATTACCAATCATGAGCAAAAGCTGAAAATCGGTCATGTGTTCGGCGATAACGTGTTCCCGAAATTCTCGATACTCGATCCCACATACACCTACACCCTGCCGGAATATCAGATGGTCGCGGGATTTTACGATATCATGAACCATATCACCGAGCAGTATTTCTCCGGCGAGGACGACAACACCTCCGACTATATTATGGAGGGACTTATGAAATCGCTTATTCACAGCTCACGAATTGCAATCAAAAATCCGAAAGACTATGAGGCGCGCAGCAATATTATGTGGACGGCAACATGGGCTCTCAACACTCTTGTGGCTATGGGCAAATCCACCGACTGGATGGTGCATATGCTGGGTCAGTCGGTGGGCGCATACACCGATGCAACGCACGGCATGACGCTTGCGGCGGTATCACTGCCGTATTACAGATATATCATGCCTTACGGACTTGCGAAATTCAAGAGATTTGCGATAAATGTATGGAATGTGGAGCAAAGCGGAAAGACCGACGAGCAAATCGCGTCGGAGGGACTCAACGCGATGGAGGCATGGATGAAGGAAATCGGGCTTGTTATGAATATAAGCGACCTCGGCGCAACGGAGGATATGATAGAGGGCATTGCGAAGGGCACATTTGTAACAGAGGGCGGTTATAAGGTCCTGACGCATGATGAGATCGTGAATATATTAAAAAGCAGCCTGTAAAAACACAGATAAAAAATAATCGGAGTCCGAACATACGGATTCCGATTATTTTTATAAAACTTTTGAAATCAAAATTTATTGTAAAAGATCATTTCTTCCGGCGGTATCCTTTTTTCATGCAAATGCGACGGCTGCGCGTCCTCCGCCGCCTGCAGCATCATCTGCGTCACCGCTGCAGCCGCGTCCACATCTCCGAAATTCTTCTTATCGGCGTCTCTTGGAGCCTGTTTAGTATTCCTCCAATCGTTGGATTTTTGAGTGGATTTTTCTGCCGG
>JAFLUR010000032.1 GCA_022508725.1 Oscillospiraceae bacterium | reverse complement strand
AGATAATGTGACGATATATTCGGGCACATCGGTACTCGGCGGAGATACTGTGATAGGAAACGGCGTGACGATAGGCGGAAATGCGTTTATAGTAAAGTCGGTATCGGAGGGAATGAAGGTCAGCGTGAAAAATCCCGAATTGCAGTACAGCCCCGGCAAGGAACAAAGCGAGCTTGTTCAGGAGGAATTTTGGGATTGGGTCATATAAATTAACCGAAAAAAAGCGGACGGTTTTTATATCCGTCCGTTTTGCTTTTGTTTTCGATTATACTGTTGATTTTTAATTTTACTCATTTCCCGATTTTTCCTTTCTCTTAAAAGAATATTTATCTCTTCTCCGATAAAAATGATATACATACATATATAAAGCCAGAACATAAGGAATACCACCGCAGACAGACTTCCGTATATATACGGGTAATTGCTTATACGGTCTATATAAAATGAATAGACGTATGAAAATCCCACCCACGACAATGCGCTTATAAAGCTGCCCGGCACCGCCGAAATAAGTCTGCATCTTCGGTTCGGCAGAAAGCAGTAGAAAAGCCAGAATAAAAGCGAAAGGATGAGTATTCCGGCGAGAGTGCGTCCGCATATGACTATATATGCCGTATTTTCAAGAGCCGGGATAAGGTTCGAGATGTATTGGTAAATCAGATTTCCGAACAGAAATACCGTAACCATGGCGACTATGATAAGCACAAACAATACGGTGTATATTATTGCCATAAACCGCAGAGCCGCATAATTTCTTGTTTCCTCTATTCTGTTTATCTTGTTGAAGCCGTTCATAAGTGCGGTTATGCCGCCCGATGCGATCCACAGAACCGCCGCCGCGGTCAGTGAAATAAATTTCATAGACGGTTTTGCGTATATCTCGTCAATAAATATATTGAGAAGATTTCTTATTTCCGCCGGCATAACGGTATGGGAGAAGTCAAACGTAAATCCGGAGGCGAAAGGGAGATATTTGATAAGCGGGATAAGGAGCATGACAAACGGGAAAAACGAGAGTATAAGAAAAAAAGCCGCCTGCGCCGAAAGAGCGCCGACATCGTCCGCGCTCAGTCTTTTTGTAAAATCTCGTATAAATTTGAACACGTTTAAAATAATCTTCATCACAATACCTCTTAAATATTACGGAAACACCGGTTCAAATCAACAAATAATTCAGAAAAAATACTTATTCCTCAGCGCAAAACGCCTATACGTTCGCACCGGTTTTTCTCCCGGCTGCAACCGCATTATTTTTTGTGATTTATCCGGTTCCTTACATATCGAGAAAATTTTTTATTACAGTCATGCCGTCGGGGGTAAGCACCGACTCCGGATGGAACTGTATGCCGAAAACCGGTCTTTCGGTATGACGAACTCCCTGTATACAGCCGTCCGGGCTTTTTGCCGTTACTTTAAGGCAGTCGGGAAGAGTTTCGGGGTCTATCACAAGAGAATGGTAACGTCCGATAACCGGATTTTCGGAAAGATTTTTAAACAGGGGGCAGTCGGAAGTTATACTTATATTATCATATTTTCCGTGCATAATATGCGGCGCGTGAATAATTTTTGCGCCGAACGCCTCGCCTATCGCCTGATGCCCCAGACACACCCCCATAAGCGGAATGTTTGTGTTCTTTTGTATCAAATCAATGCATATTCCCGCGGATGACGGAAATCCCGGACCGGGAGAAAGAACGATATGCGACGGATTTTTTGAAATAACCTCATCGGCAGTTATTTTGTCGTTTCTGTACACCTCGATATCCGGATTTATACTGCCGAGATACTGATACAGGTTATATGTGAAAGAATCATAGTTATCTATCATTATAATCATATCCGCGCCCCCTTATATAATGTTTGCGCCTTCTTCTATTGCGCGCAGAACGGCTTTTGCCTTATTTTTCGATTCCATGTATTCCTTTTCGGGTACGCTGTCATATACTATTCCGCCGCCTGCCTGAATATACGCCTTTTTATCCTTAAACAGAGCGGTCCTTATGGTTATGCAGCTGTCAAAATTTCCGTTAAAGCTGATATAGCCTATAGCTCCGCCGTATGTGCTGCGTTTTGTTTTTTCAAGCTCATCTATGATTTCCATAGCGCGTATTTTCGGTGCGCCCGACAATGTTCCGGCGGGCAGGGTTGAACCGAGCGCATCAAAAACGGATTTATCGCTGCGCATTTTGCCCTCAACGTCCGAAACGATATGCATAACATGGGAAAATCTTTCTATATGCTTAAAACGCGTGACCTTGACGCTTCCGAATTCGCTCACTCTGCCTATATCGTTTCTGCCCAAATCAACAAGCATTGTGTGTTCCGCGATTTCTTTTTTATCGGCAAGCAGCTCCTTTTCAAGAGCAATATCCTCTTCAAGCGTTTTGCCTCTCGGACGCGTGCCGGCTATGGGACCCGTCCGGACGATCGAATTTTCGACTCTCACAAGCATTTCGGGCGACGCTCCCACTATTTGATATTCGTCGAATTTGAGATAATACATATAAGGCGACGGATTTATAAGTCGGAGCGCGCGGTATGTGCTGAATGGGCTTACGTTTGTTTCAACCGAAAACCGCTGTGAAAGAACGACTTGAAAAATATCGCCGTTTTTGATATACTCCTTTGCGATCTCGACATTTTTGCAAAATTCTTCCTTTGTCATATTCGACTCGAGCTTATTTTCCGTCCTAAAATCGACATTTTCCTTTTTGGGAATTCTGCTCATATCCATAAGCTCGGCGCGTATATCCATAATTCGCGAAACGGTTTTATCGTACCGGGAATTTATATCTCCGCCTGTGTGCATATTTACGATGATGATGATTTTCTGCTTTTTATGGTCGAACGCAATAATTTCATCGGTGAACATA
Source organism: Oscillospiraceae bacterium (assembly GCA_022508725.1). GTDB lineage: Bacteria > Bacillota > Clostridia > UBA1381 > UBA1381 > JAFLUR01. The sequence continues at coordinate 9,676 of JAFLUR010000032.1, read as the reverse complement.
AAATGCATATCGGGAATATTCAGATCATCCTCGGGTATATTCGGAAGATATTCGTATTCACGGATTATATCGTATGCGAAATATCCGACGGCGCCTCCGTTAAACGGCGGAATACCGCTTAATTTGGGAGCCTTGTATTTGTTTATCAGCTTTTCAAGCTCTTTTATGGGCGACGCGGTATAGCTTTCCGATCTGCCCGTATAATCCGAAACCGTTATATCGCTGCCTGTGCTTTTGAATGTAAGAAACGGGTTTCTTCCTATAAAGGAATATCTTGACGTATTTTGGCTGTCGCCGATACTTTCAAGAAGATAACACGCATTTTGGGTCTGCATACGGCTGAATACGCTTATGGGCGTATCCATATCGGCGTAACATTCCATCGTGACCGGGATTATATTATAATCCTCCGCCAATTTTTTTACTTCATCAATACTCGGGTAAAACATAAAAAAATGCCTCCTTCATTACGAAAAGACACACAAATATCCACGCCCGATATATTAGGTCCGTTCGGGACGTATAATTATTAAAATTATTTGCTCGTCTTATCTCAACTAAACTAAACTAAACTCAACTAAACCAAACAATGCCGCGGACAAACGGCATTTAAAAACCGGGGGAGAATTCTCTCCCCCTCTGGCACCCCCAACAAGAATCGAACTTGTAACTAATCCTTAGGAGGGACTTATTATATCCATTTAACTATGAGGGCATATTCATATTGGTATTATACACAAATTTATTTGATTTGTCAATATTTATTTTTAAATTTATGCGGACGGTCATGATTTTTTAATGCCCGCCCGCAGTTATCGATGCCGTCATAGATCCGCCGTAAACATATATTTACCGCCGTGCGCTTTAAAGACCGTTCTGCCGTTATCGATGCCAAGCAATATCGGCTCGCCGCCGCAGCATTTGACATTTTTATCGGAGGGAACGTATATGACGGCGTATGTGTTTGACGGAACGGTGCAGCTGTAAACAAATTTTCCGTTTTCCCTGCGCCATTCCGATACTATTTCACCGGAGGCGCTTTCGTATTTTCCGCGCGCGTATGTAAGTGTTCCCCCGAAAGTCGGTTTAAGTATGATTTTTTTATATCCCGCCTCGTTCTTTTCACTGCTTGTGTTTATTCCGAGTATACAGCCGAACATCCATTCCCCGACCGCTCCGTAGGAGTAATGATTGAATGAATTCATAAGCGCGTTTGCGAATGTTTTGCTCTCCGAAATATACGAGTTCCATCGCTCCCATATTGTGGTAGCGCCGTTTTTCACACTGTAAAGCCATCCGGGATATTCGGTTTGCTCCAAAAGCTCAAACGCCGTTTCGGTAAGACCCGTCTTTGTAAGCGCCGGCATAATGTGCGATATACCCAAAAAGCCTGTTGACGGTCTTTTGCCCGTATCATCGATCGAACGCTCAAAGCCCCTCTTTGCTCCGTCAAGCTTTTCATCGGGAATAAGTCCGAAATCTATCGCAAGCGCATAGGCTGTCTGAGACGGACGCGCACCGTTTTCGCTTTTTTCGGAATAATATGTGCGATTTATGATATTTCCTTTCAAATCGGGAACCGACTTGCTCATTTCTCCCCAATAAGCTATCGTTCCGTCCTCCGTGACCCACGCTTGCCCGAATGCATTTTTTATATTTTCAAAACGCTCCTTGTATTTTTGTTCGTCCTCCTTAAATCCGAGAATACCGGCTGTTCGGGAAAGGAGATATGCGCTGTGGGCGGCATAAGCTGTTGCCGAAAGTATAAAGGGTGTGGATTCGTCATATGCAAGATGATCGCCTCTTGATTGTTGGACTTGTATAAACGCAAGAGAGGACAGGTCGGATTTTTCCGGAACTTCTTTCCCGTCAACCGTGCGTATGCCGTTGTTTCGTCTTTCGGGGAGAGCCTGATATTCGACCCATTTTTTCATCATGTCATAGTTGTCGCGAAGTATAGTCTCATCTCCGTATGCGCAGTACATTTTCCACGGAACGATCACCGCCGCGTCCCCCCAGCCGCCGCATCCGCCCATGGGTCTGTTGTCACCGCCGAGCGGCGCGGTATCGGGAACGGCTCCGCGGCGGTTATAAAGCAGCTGTGCGTCACGCACATCGGCAAGCCATTTATTCATAAATGCCTTTACATTCATATTATACGCCGCGGTCCCGGCGAAAACCTGCGCGTCGCCCGTCCATCCCATGCGCTCGTTTCGCTGCGGGCAGTCGGTAAATACAAGCAGCGAATTTCCTCTCTGCCCCCATTCGATATTGCTTCCGAGCTTGTTTATATCATCGTTGGAACATTCAAAATATCCCGTAACTTCGGGTGTATCGGTTATAACAAGTCCATCGCAGGTTATATTCATTTTGTCAAAATCGTCCCGTGAAAGGGTAAATCCGTTTCCGCTTATTTCGGCATATCGAAACCCGTGCGAGGTCAATGACGGAATAAATGTTTCCGGCGCGCCGCCCTTGAATGTATATGTATCGGTATTTGCGGCATTTCGCAGATTTGCGGTATACAGTCTGCCGGGGTCGCAGAGCATTTCTCCGTAGCGCAGTTTTATCGATGTGCCGTTTGCGGCATGAGCGCAAAGACGCACCGTTCCGACCATGTTCCGACCAAAATCGAAAATGAAATGCCCTTTGGGATTTTCCGAAATCATGACCGACGGTAATATTTTAAAAATTTCCGCTTTTGGGTATTTGTCCGCCTCAAGCTCGAAAGGGATATTTTCGAGGACTCCGTTTGTGGGCGCGGCATATTCGGGAAAATCATATTCTCCGCAGGGACCCCATCTGAGATCGGACTCATCGAACGGATCGTACTCAAGACGCGCGTCATAGTCCTCTCCCTGAAGATAATCCGCATTCATAACGGGTCCCTTATCGGTAAACCGCCAATGCTTATCGCTTACCGTAATATCCGTCGAACCGTCGTTATATGTAATAACCTGCTTTGCGAGAAATGTGTTTTGCTTTCCGTAGATCATCGGAAATTCATTATACCCGAGATATCCCGTGTAATACCCCTTTCCGACAACGGCGCTTATCACATTTTTGCCGGCATTTATGCGATCGGTTATATCATAGACTTGATAATATATGCGTTTTCTGTAATCGGTAAAGCCGGGATTGTAAAAGGATGAGTTTATTTTTGCACCGTTTATGTACACATCGTAAAATCCCATTGCTGAGCAGTAAAGTCTTGCCGATTTTACGCCCTCTCGGACGTTGAATATCTTTCGCAGATTAACAGCCGGAACGGGATTTATAAGTCTTAATTCGTTCCTTACGGTTATTATGCCGCCGTCCGTGCTTCCGAGTGCGCCGAGTACCGAATACCGCGGATCTTTGAGAATACTGCTCTGATATATTTCTCCCGACGCGGCGTTTTTTATTTCTATATTTTTAAATTCCGCGTGCTCCGCCTTTAAGCCGACCGAAAGCATACACTGCCTGCGCGGCTTATTGGGCGGATTTGGTGGAATGAGATTATCCGAGATGACCGTCCGGGAATTTATTTTCAATATCATTTTATCCTTTATGACGGTGATCTCCGCATGATTCCAACCGTCGCGGAGATACTCTTTGACCGGAAAGCCGCAGGCATTGCCGAGAGTATTGACCGATGGGACCGCGTCATCCCATGCGTTATCCGCAAAATCAAAAACCTTTACGACACCGTTTTCGATATCCGTATCGACCGATATGTAATTATCCTTATCCCGTCCGCATATGACAAATCCGGCGCTTCCCGAAATCACGCGAAAATCGGCGGAAAAGGAAAATTCGGTAAGAGAGTCGGTGTTTATTGTTTTTTGCGGCGAACCTATGGGTTTTGCGCCGCTCCATACCGACCTGTCCTTACCCATAAGTCCGGTCTCGAAATATGAAGTATCTCCGACCGTCACCGTGCCGGTGTTGTCCCGAATCGAAACACGCCAATAAAATCGCTTTGACGGAGAAAGCGAGGGACCGGCATATACGGCATTTGTGAAACCGGATATAATATCGCCGCTTTCCCATATGATATTTTTAAAATCCTCATCATCCGAAACAATGATATTGTATGAATGCTGAAAAATACCGTTTTTGCCGCTTTTTATCTTCCAACCGAAGCGCGGATTTTCACAGTCCGTACCTATGGGATTTATCATATTTTCCGTTGTTGTATCATATATTTTCATAAAATTTTATCTCCCGGCCGATCGGCATTTTTTATCGAAAAAACGGCACAGTTATTTCGCTGTGCCGTAAAAATCGAATTTATGTTTTTTTACTGCGGCTGCTTGCCGATATAAGCAAGAATACCGCCGTCAACATAAAGAACATGACCGTTTACGAAGTTTGACGCATCCGATGCGAGGAATACCGCCGGACCGACCAAATCTTCAGTTTCTCCCCAACGCGCAGCCGGGGTCTTTGCGATAATGAACTGATCAAACGGATGTCTTGAACCGTCGGGCTGCTTTTCTCTGAGCGGAGCCGTCTGCGGAGTTGCGATATAGCCGGGACCTATGCCGTTGCACTGGATGTTATGCTCACCGTATTCCGAGCAGATATTTCTTGTAAGCATTTTCAGACCGCCTTTTGCCGCCGCATAAGCCGATACCGTTTCACGGCCGAGCTCACTCATCATTGAGCAGATGTTGATGATCTTGCCGTGACCCTTTTTGATCATGCTCGGTATAACAGCCTTTGATACGATAAACGGAGCGTTGAGGTCAACATCGATAACCTGTCTGAAATCAGCCGCGGTCATTTCGCACATGGGAATACGCTTTATGATACCTGCATTGTTTACGAGAATATCGATAACTCCCACTTCCTTTTCGATTTGAGCAACCATATCCCCTACCTGTTCCTCGTTCGTTACATCGCATACATAGCCTTTTGCCTCAATGCCGTCCGCCTTATAAGCCTGCAAGCCCTTGTCAACAAGCTCCTGCTTGATATCACAAAATACGATCTTTGCGCCCGATGAAGCATAGCCCTTTGCGATGGCATAGCCGATACCGTAAGACGCGCCCGTTACCAAGGCAACCTTGCCTTCCAAACTAAAATTCTTCAAAAAATCCATTTTCCCAAATCCTTTCTGTTTATATATTTATAATAATAAAAATTATTAAACGCGCTTGTGTCCCGTTACACCAACGGGTCCGGTCTGTATATCAGGTGAAGTATATTTCCGTCTATGTCTCTGAAAAAGAATGTCTTTATGCCCGAGGCGCTTTCCGAAACCTCGGTCAGGACCTCGACATTTTCCGCTCTGAGTTTTTCAACCGCAGAATCGAATTCCTCCTTTGAAACACCGAGAGCGATGTGCCGTATACCGCCGGTCTTAAGCTCGTTTTCGGTGTTGTCAATATCCGATTTTATAAATTCTATCATACTTTTATCGGGAAACGCAATAAAGTATGTCCCTTTTTTATTGTCGTAAACAACCTCACCGCCGAACATTTTCAAATACCAATCCTTTATTTTGTCGGTATCCTTTGAAATAACGGCAAGATGCTCAATTCCCTTAACCATAAAAATCAATCCTTTCAATCGATATGATAATAACAAACGGCGGCACGATTATTGATGCCCCAATTAAATCTTGAATAATTTATGCGAAGAACAAGCTGTGAAAGTCAAGGAATTTCTTATGAAATTCTTTGAAGAAAACCGCAGGAAAACGCGTGTTTTTCCGGGTTGCACAGATGACCGGTAAAACGAAGCTTTACGACTGACCAAGGTTTTATGACGCAGAATTTCACAGCTTGGGCAAGCGGAAAAATTCAAGAGCCGGTTGGGTCATCAATATATTCCGCCCCTTTGTCCGCTGATTATATTGTAACATATATTTGCTGTATTGGCAAGAAATTTTTTAAGTTATTTTTTTGGCAATCTTTCGCGCGGGAAGCGGAAACGCCGGATTTTCCGGTTAAAAACAACATATACTTGCCGGCGCGGCGAAAAAATATGTGATAAATACACAAATCATTAAAAGAATATCCTAATCGATGAAAAATATGTTGATAAAGATGTTGAAATATGTTATAATAATTTAAGCGAACACCGATCCCGAAAAATAATCCGTCCGGATGTTTTCGACGTCGAGTGTTTTCTTGATTTTTGTGATCGAATAATTTTATTTTTGGGAGGAAAAGCAGATATGACACAAAAAGGAACTCTTTTATCATTCAGACCCGATATAAAGGTTGTTGACGCTACGATACGCGACGGGGGTCTTGTTAATAATTTTTATTTTGAAGATGATTTTGTCAGAGAATTATATAAAACAAATATAAAGGCCGGAGTTGATTATATGGAGTTCGGCTACAAGGCGTCCAAGGAGCTTTTTAATGTCAATGAATTCGGCGACTGGAAATTCTGCGATGAATCATCGATAAGAAGAATTGTCGGTGACAACGATACCGATTTGAAGATTGCGGTCATGGCGGACGTCGGCAGGACGGATTATAAAAACGATATCATAGACAAAAAAGACAGCGTTATCGATATTATCCGTATAGCCACTTATATCAACACGATACCCGCGGCTGTCGAGATGATAGAATACTGTCACGCAAAGGGATATGAAACAAGCATAAATATAATGGCGATATCGACCTCGAATACGGGCGACATTGAACAGGCTCTCGAGCTTTTGGGGCAAAGTAACGTCGATGTATTCTATATAGTTGACAGCTACGGCTCGATGTATCCGGAGCAGATAAGAACGATCAGCGAAATGTATATAAGGATTGCGGAAAAATACGGCAAAAAGGTCGGTATTCACGCGCATAACAATCAGCAGACGGCATTTGCGAACACCATTGAGGCGACAGCCTGCGGAGTAAGCTATCTTGACGCGACAATGCTCGGCATGGGACGAGGCGCCGGAAACTGTGCGCTTGAGGCGTTGCTGGGATTTTTGAAAAATCCGAAATATAACATTATCCCTGCATTGAAATTCGTTCAGACAAAAATGCTGGAGCTTAAAAAGCAGGGTCTTGTGTGGGGATATGACATACCGTATCTTCTTACGGGTCTTTTAAATCAGCACCCGAGAACGGCTATTGCGAAGATCGCCGAAAATGATACCGATTACACAAGCTTTTACAGGGATATATGGGACAGAGAAAATTAATGTAAACCATTCGCGGCAAAATAAAACTCGTGAAAATTATGCGACCCCCGAAATCCGGACCGAAAATCCGATTTTGGGGGTCGTTTTTTTATCGTTTATACAATGTATTTTATATTATGTAACAGCATATCATTGCAAAAGTCGGAGAACCGCTTCATGCGAGCTGTTTGCCTGAGCGATCATGGCGGTGGAGCTTTGCGTGAGAATTTGCAGCTTGTTGAATTCCGACATTTCGGAAGCCATATCGGTGTCCCTTATGCGGGACTCCGCCGCGGTCAGATTTTCAAACACGATCAAATTTTTGCTTTTCATTGCCTCTATGCGGTTTGTGGACGCGCCGAAGGTAGCGCGGTATTCCGATACCCTCTTTATTGCCTCCTCAATCGTTTTAAGCGATGCGGTCTTGACCGACAAGCCTTTTATTCCGAGAGCCTCCGCGGTCGCATTGCAGAGGTCGATCATAATATAACCGCTGTCGGCGGTTATATCCTGTACCCGGAATTTGCTCGGGTCTTTGCGAACCGAATCGGAATTCCCCGAGCCGGAATTTCCCGAATCACCTCCGGGCGTACTGCCGGTATTCCCGGTGCCTCCTCCGGACCCGCCGGCGGGGATATTGGGATCCGCAGACTGCGGCTTTATGATAAAGCTGAATCTTCCGATTTCCAATGAGTGGTTGTCTTTCGAAAGAGACTTATTTTTCCATACCAAGGTGACGCCTCCGTTACCGGAAAGATCGGAGCTTTGCAGGGCGGAGCCGGACCCGTTGTGCGCGTCTTGGTAATGATCCCAATTTGTTATATCCTTATAATCTCCGACCGCCACATAATCCGCATTGCCGCGGTCTATTTCTTCCGAAATTCCGACGCTGTCCATATCCGAGGTGGTTACCGACACGGAAGAATTGACCATCTGAGAATCGGTTATTTCATTTCCGTCCGCATAATATTTCTCACCCGAACCGTCTCCGGTATTCATCTGAAACATAAGATCGATATCGGTAATATCAAGATCAAGGTCATCGGGCGTTTTTAAGTTGAAGCTGATGTCATATTTGCAGCTTCCGTCATCCAAAACCGTATATTTTGCGGTTACCGTAAAAGTAAGGTCTTTAAGATATTTGTTGCCTTCGATTTGATTGGAGGTAGCGCTGCCGGAAACCCTGTATGCATAAGTAAACGAATTCGTGGCTGCGTCATAACCGCCGCCGTATGAGGAGAGTCCGGTAAGAGCTGCTCCGGAAGCGGATTTTGTGAGTTTAGTGGCTTCCGAAAAGGATATATCGAAAGTTTTGCCGTTTGAAAAGGTCAGCGAAAGCCTTCCGATGGAATTCAGCGCGTCAATGAAACTGAGCGTTGTGCCGTCCGCCAATGTTACGCTTTCGGGATGAAAGTAATTGGCAGCCCCCGAAGTAAACGGATTTCCGTTTTTCGGAAAGCCTGTACTGTCAAGCTCACCACCGGGAGTAAGAGCATCCGAAATCTGCTTCATAACCGAGCGCACATCCGAATCATCGTCGGGCGAGACGGAGCCTGAGCCGCCCACGGCACCCGAAGAACCGGAAGATTTCGAACTGCCGTTAAGCAGCATATAAATGCCGTTCAAATTAACACTGTTGGCGATATCGTCGATCTGCTGCACAAGCTGATTGACCTCCTGCTGGATCGCGTTAAGATCCTCTTCGCTCATGATGTCATCCTTAGCCTGTTCGAGAAGATACATTATCCTGCCGAGCATATTGTGATCTTCCTGCAGCGCGCCGTCGCCGACATTGCACATATTTATCGCGTTATCCTCAATATTAATAACCTCTTTCAGAGCGGACAGCTCTGCGCGCATTTTTTCCGATATCGACAATCCCGCCGCATCATCCGCGGCGCGGTTTATTCTCATACCGGATGAGAGCTTTTCCAAAACAGCGGCTGTTTTCTTATTTATGTTTGACGAAACCCTGTTTGCATTGTTTGCCTTCAAATTATTGAAAATTACCATAACCATACATCCTCCTTGATAACAGTAAAGTACGTTACGCCTGCCGGCGCGCAAAATCACGGTATATGCTTATTATAACGCGGTCTTATCATCCATGATAACAACAACGCCTATGCGGGCATGCAAGATCTTTGCGAAACATATAACAAACATATTTTACACTTTGACATTTATTATACCACAATAAAAAGGTATTTTCAAGCATATTCAAAAAATTTTTTGTGTTTTTTTTGTGTTTTTATTTTTCTTTTTGCCGAAACGGCCGATAAGTATTGCCATACCGGCTCCGGCAGCTCCGCCTGCGGTATCCGTCAGGATATCGCGCACCTCACAGCTCCTGCCGTCCACGAAAATCTGATGTATTTCATCGGACGCGGCATACAGAATTACGATAAGTACAGCCGAGAGCCATATTACGACAACCGGTCTTTTCCGATTTTTCGCTCCGCATATTCCGTATAGCGAAAGTCCGGAAAATATGCCGAAAATCATATACAGTATAAAATGCGCCGATTTGCGCAGGACCTTTTCGGCGATCTT
>JAFLUR010000319.1 GCA_022508725.1 Oscillospiraceae bacterium | reverse complement strand
ATTCGAAATATTGGCTGTATATAAACGGTAAATGCGCGGTTTTCGAGGGCGGATTAAAGCGCGGTCCGTCAAAGCATGAATCATATTACGATGAGGAAGATATTTCGGAATTTTTAACAAACGGAGAAAATACGATTGCCGCGCTTGTGCTGTATTTCGGCAAAAACGGATTTTCACACCTGTCAAGCGGCATGGGCGGCTTTTTGTTTGAAGCGCAAATAAACGGCGGCACGATTTGCTCGGACGATACATGGAAGGCCATGAAGCACCCGGCATATGTTGAAGCGGACGAAAATGACGATAAGGCTAATTTCAGACTGTCAGAATCAAATATATATTTTGACGCGGCAAAGGACTTGGGAAAATGGTATTCTCCCGATTATGACATATCCGGATGGGACAACGCCGATATTATCCGCATCTCCGGAGGAATACCGCTTGGCGGACTGAAAAAACGAATAATTCCGCAGCTTAAGGATTACGGTTTAAAGGATTATTTGAATTCAAAGGATTATGAAGGATTTACGACAACCGAAGAAACCACCGTCAAAATGAGACTGCCGTATAACGCGCAGATCACGCCGTATTTTAAAATAACGGCACCTAAAGGAAAACGTATAACCGTCAAATCCGATACATATGACGATTTGCTGTATGATACAAAAAGCGTTATGTCTGTGTATTATACCAAAGACGGAGAAGCGGAATATGAATGTTTGGGCTGGCTGAACGGAGAGTATATGCATTATACTTTTCCCGCGGGAGTTACGATACATAAACTGCAATACCGTGAAACGGGATATGACACGGAATTTGCGGGCAGCTTTGAATGTGATGATGAATTTTTGAATAAACTGTGGCAAAAATCACTCCGTACGCTGTATATCACCATGCGTGATAATTTCATGGACTGTCCCGACCGCGAGCGTACACAGTGGTGGGGCGACGTAAACGTTGAAATGCAGATGATGATGTACTGCCTTGATGAAAAAGCTCTGCTGCTTTACAAAAAGGGCGTTGACACAATGGCGGGCTGGGAGGAGGACAACGGTTATATGCTTACCGTTGTGCCGTCGGTAACGGCAGGGTTTGAGCTTCCGTTTCAGAATCTGGCGGGGATATGGGGATTTTGGTATTACTACGAATACACGGGCGACAGATCGGTTCCGGAGCGCGCTTACGAAACCTCAAAACGCTATCTTTTAAGCTATGACATGAATCCCGACGGAACGGTCGTACACAGAAAGGGCAGCTGGGATTGGCCCGATTGGGGTGATAATTCCGATATTGCGCCTATGGAAAACGCATGGTATTATATGGCACTGAAATCGTGCAGACATATGGCGGAATTACTCGGATATGACGAGGACACGGTTATTTACAAGGAGCGTATGACCGGCATTGAAGCAAGCTACAACAAAATCTTTCGGAAAAACGGATATTATTACGATAATACCGCAAACGGCAAGCCGGATGACCGCGCGAATGCTCTTGCGGTATTATCCGGTCTTGCGGATAAAGATAAATACGAAGAAATTGCGGAAATTCTCAAAACAGTCGAAAATTCGAGTCCGTATATGGAAAAATATGTCCTTGATGCGCTTTGTGAGATGGGGTTCATCGAAGAAGCGGCGAAGCGTATCAGACGCCGTTATAAGGAAATGGTGGATTTTGACTACTCGACATTGTGGGAATATTGGAACAAGGACGGAACGTTAAATCATGCGTGGTCGGGCGGTCCGCTGATAACAATGTCAAAATATATTGCGGGAATACGTCCGACGGATATCGGCTGTAAAACCTTTGAAATAAAGCCGCGTATGTGCGGATTGAATCATATCAAATGTGTCGTTCCGTCGATAAAGGGCTTGATATCGCTTGACATAACAAAAACGGACGAAAGCGTTAAAATGCTCGTGACCATTCCCAAAAATACAACTGCAAAGGTTTATCTTCCGCTTATCGCCGGCAGACTGCCCGAGAACAGCAGATACGAATTTACTCCGGCGGGCGAATACGCCGAATTTATTCTAGGTGCCGGAACATATGAGCTGTAATTACGGCAAAGGATATAGGTGAAATAAATTATCAAAACGGAGGTCAATTTTATGGATATTTCGGAACTGATGAAAGAGCGTCACAGTGTACGGCAGTATACGGACAAAAAAATCGAAACGGAAAAAAGAAAAAAATTGACCGCGCTTGCGCAAGAGTGCAACAAGGAAAGCGGTCTTAACATTCAAATTATTTTTGACGAACCCAATTGCTTTAAGTCATTTCCCTCTAAATTAAGCGGATTTAAGTCTTGCAAAAATTATATTGCCGTTATCGGAAAGAAAAATGACGACAAAACAGACGAAAAAGCGGGATACTACGGCGAAAAGCTCGTTTTGAAAGCGCAGGAGCTCGGACTCAATACCTGCTGGGTCGCTCTTACTCACGGAAAAAGCGCAGCGGAAATCAAACCCGGCGAGAGATTGGTTATTTTAATCGCGCTCGGTTACGGAGCAAATCAAGGAGTGCCGCATAAAAGTAAAAAAATTTCCGATGTGTCGGATATGTCGAACAATCCGCCGGATTGGTATGCGCGTGGAATTGAAGCGGCTCTGCTTGCTCCCACCGCTTTGAACCGGCAAAAATTTCGCTTCACATTACAGGGCGATACCGTTAAAGCCAACGCGGGTAAAGGCGCTTACGCAGCGCTTGATTTGGGTATTGTAAAATATCATTTTGAAGCCGCATCGGGACATAAGGTTCAATATTGATGCCCCAATTAAATCTTGAATAATTTATGCGAAGAACAAGCTGTGA
>JAFLUR010000318.1 GCA_022508725.1 Oscillospiraceae bacterium | reverse complement strand
CCGTGCCGGTCATTATCGCTCCTCGTTTATCGGATTCAAAAATCCCGAAATATATTATCATAAAAATTATTGTATACCATATAATATTTGTGCCTATTTTGCTGAATCTGTCGTGTGTTTCAGGCATATATTTTCTCATACTTATCTCCCCCGTACCTATCAAAGCTATGCTTTCACCGCAGATTTTGCCGCCGGTTTATCATCGAAAATAATCAAAGCTCCCGAATTTTCGTATTCAAAATAATACGGTTCGTCCCGGATTTGATTTTTTTTATGAAATAACATCCGGCAGTCCGCAGGTCTTGCTGCCGTTATGAACATTATATAACATTACGTTGAAAAACGCAAGATAAATGCCGGATAAATAAACCGTGAGGATCGATTTTTGTTTGCAGGCGGAAATACGATTTCCGTGAAATTTCCGTTATCATTATTGACAAAAACAGTATATTCGTATATAATATAATCAGGTAAGGAATATCCTGTATCGGAACTTGGGCGGATATTCGTATATTAATTTATGAGAGGATGTTTTGTTTTGGCAAAGAAATTATTTAAGTTTCTCGCTTTTGATTTCGGAGCGTCAAGCGGAAGAGCCATGCTTGCGAAATTTGACGGCGAAAAAATCGAGCTTGAGGAAAAACACCGTTTTTCAAACGATCCCGTTTCCGTAAACGGATCGCTTTACTGGGATGTTCTCAGATTGTTTCATGAAATAAAGCAGGGTATATTAAAATGCGCGAATTCCGGTGACAGAGATATTGACGCCGTCGGCATAGACACATGGGGCGTCGATTTCGGACTTTTGGATAAAAACGATAAGCTTATCGGAAATCCGTATCACTACCGTGACACAAGAACGGACGGAATGTATGATGAAGCGTTCAAAAGAGTTCCCAAAGAGGATATTTTCAAATCAACGGGCATTGCATTTAACTGGTTCAATACCGTTTTTCAAATGCTTTCGATGCGCGTAAACAATGACGAGGAATTACAGCGCGCCAAAACGCTGCTGTTCATGCCGGATCTTTTCAATTTCTTCCTTACGGGCGTGAAAAGAACGGAATATACCGTTGCCTCGACATCGCAGATGTTCGACAGCGTTAATTTCCGCTGGGCGGAGGATATGCTGAAAAAGCTTGACATCCCCACCGATATATATCCCGACATTATCTGTCCGGGAGAGAAAGTCGGCGTTCTTAAAAAGGAGCTTGCGGATGAGCTGGGCGTGGGCGAGATACCCGTTATCGCGGTCGCATCGCATGACACAGGCTCGGCGGTCGCGTCTGTCCCCGTGGTTGACAACAAAGACTTCATCTACATATCGAGCGGAACATGGTCGCTTATGGGAGTTGAGCTTGACAAACCGAACATTTCGGACGGAGCAATGGAATATAACTTCACAAATGAGGGCGGAGTGAATAAATCGATACGATTCCTTAAAAATATTATGGGGCTTTGGCTCATTCAGGAATCGCGCCGTCAGTGGGAAAGAGAGGGCGAGCTTTTAAGCTTTGACGAGCTTGAAAGTCAGGCGAATGCCGCGGAGCCGTTCTCAAGCCTTATCGATCCGGATTATGCGGAATTCCAGACGCCGGGAAATATGCCGGAGCGCATAAGAGAATACTGCCGTAAAACGGGTCAAAAGGTTCCGGAAACAAAGGGCGCCGTAATAAGATGTATTGCCGAAAGTCTTGCTTTCAGATACAGATACACAATAGAGGGTATGGAAGATGTGACCGGCAACAAATATGACGTGGTCCATATAGTAGGCGGCGGAATAAAGGATAAGATGATATGCCGGTTTACCGCGAACGCCACAAAGCGCAGGGTCGAGGCGGGTCCCGTCGAGGCTACAAGCATAGGAAATATCGTTGTTCAGGCAATGGCTATGGGAGCCATTAAGGATCTTAACGAGGCGAGAAAGGTCGTTAAAAATTCCTTTGACATAACGGTGTACGATCCGGAAAATTCCGCCCAATGGGATAACGCTTATGAGAAATGGAAATCGATTTGTCTGAAATGATCGCGATATGACGCGCATATGCCGCTCAGACAGGATTTATCATGTATAATTTCGGGTGTAATATAATAAAAATATATTGGAGGAGTTTGAATATGGATGTACGGAATTTGGTCGATACTATTCTTGAAAGCTATGACAAGTACGATATAACTGTAAAAATAGACTCTGACGATATGCTTAATAAGGATATCCTGATAGAAGTTACGGAAGAGATACGCAAAATCCTGTTTCCGGGATTTTTTACGCAAAATCGCGTAAGACGTGAATATCTGCCGTTTCTGCTCGGCGAAAGGCTTGAATTTATTCAGTACAATCTGAAAAAACAGATAGTCAAAGCGCTCGGAGACGTTGACGCGTACAGAGATGCGGAAAAGGCTGTTATGGCGGAGAGGATCGTTTATAAGTTCATCGAAAAAATTCCCGAGATCAGGGAATGTCTGTATACCGATGTTCTTGCTGCTTATGACGGCGACCCGGCGGCGGACGGTACTGATGAGGTAATCTTTTCATACCCCGGACTTTTTGCGATAACCGTATACCGTATCGCGCATGAGCTGTTTTTGCTCGGCGTGCCGCTGATCCCCCGTATAATGACGGAATACGCGCACAGTGAAACGGGTATCGATATTCATCCCGGGGCAAAAATAGGAAAGTATTTCTTCATAGATCACGGCACCGGCATAGTGATAGGCGGAACGACCGAAATAGGCGATAACGTAAAGATTTATCAGGGCGTAACGCTCGGCGCACTTTCGACACGTCACGGACAGATGCTCAAAGGCGTGAAACGACATCCCACAATCGGAGATAATGTGACGATATAT
>JAFLUR010000317.1 GCA_022508725.1 Oscillospiraceae bacterium | reverse complement strand
TTATAACCGGTATCATACCGTCCCATATCATTATCCTTGAATTTTCATGTGCTTTTTTTGCTGCGGTTATGCTGCTGCCGTAAGGCAGAATTGTTTCTTCGCCGTGTATATCCTCAAGCGCACCGCCCTCATCATATGCCGCGTCATATTTAACGGCATACATATCGAAATTCGATCCGCAGGTGAAAACAAGCGCTTCGCCGTCGGTCTCGGAAATAATTTTTCCGGCGGTGGGATTTTGGTTCTTTATCCAAACATTTTGATGATCCGCACTTATGTCCGCAATTACGGCTCCCGAAATATTTTCACCTTCCGCGATAAATATATTCGTTCCGGCAAAAACATCCAAATATGCAATTCCGTTCTTATTGGTAACGGCGTCTTTACCCGCTCCTTTGACGCTTACCTTTACTTCCGGTATGCCTATGCCGTTTTCATCCTCAACATTTACCGCAGCCGTATACATCACCGCGCCAAGCTTTTTCAGCTCCATTCCCTTTATTCTTACGGCGGTATTGGCAGTGTTCACCGATGAACCGATAAATTCTATCTTGGATATTGCCGATATACGTCCATCAAGAGTATTATTCAGTACCTCTGTTCCGTTTTCATCATATATACATTCGGTAAATACTCCGCCTTTACACATCAGCATATAGGTGTACCATTTTTCCTTTTCAAGACCTTTGTCGGAAGCATTAACGGATGTAAGCACCGATTGACCGTCTCCTATGTTTATGTTTATATCTCTTTCACCCTTTTCACCGCCCTTTTCAAAGTAAACATCGGCAACAAAAATATATGAGCCTCCTGACAGCTTATGCGGATTTTTGATCGTAATATACGCGTTTCTGCCGGCGTTGTCATATCTTCCCGCGCGCGCCGTCATATATTTTCCCGATGAAAAATCAAATCCCGTCACGCCGTCACCGCCTGCGCTCCTTGCCCCGACCGTGAAGATCATATCTCCGACAGCGACCTCTTGCGTTTCCTTTCCCTGAACACGGTTTGCGGCAGTGTATTCGCTTCTCGAAAAATCCGCATCCAAAAGAATTTCGCTGCCATTCGGATGATAAATATCAATATTTTTTTCAGCCGAAACATCGCCGAACCTTGCTTTCAGCACAACCTTTTCCGCATCCTTGTGCGGCGTTATCGTCACAATTTCTCCGTACGGCTCAATGTCCGCTCCTTCCGCGCTCCATTCCGTATCATTTGCGAATATCCGCGCTCCCTTTTCGTCATATATATATACGCGGTAGGACTGCATATATATTTTTCCCAATACATTTACCGTTGTTGAATCCGCACCCGCAATTTCCGCCGCTGCGGCTTTTTGCTCGTAATCCGCATCGATAACCTTAACAACGCACTCTGCCGAAGCATCGCCGGCAGTCATAACAATCTTTGTTTCTCCGGTTTTGCCTGCCGTTATCAAGCCGTTTTCATCGATCTTTGCAATTTCATCCGACGCAGATGCGAACTCAACAGCCTCATAAGCGTTATACGGCACGGGCTTCGCATTTATAACGTCATAAGAGCCGCTGCGAATAACAATTTCATTTCTGTCGGACTCTATACCGACTGCCTTTATACCGGTTCTTGTGATAGCGACCTCTGCCTTCGCGCCTTCCCTTTTTACCGAAATATCGATCAACGCGCTTTCATAGCCCTCTTTTGAAATTTTCGCCGTATATTTTCCCACCGCCGCCTTTAATGTCGTTTCTCCGTTTTCATCGGTATATCCCGTACCGTCGTTCATCTCGACCTTTGCTCCTTCAACGGGCATTCCGTTTTCATCTGTGACCGTAACAAACGTATCAAAGCCCGGCGTTTGGGAATATGACAAATTATCGATATAAAAATACACGTCAACACTATCTCCCCATACCCATGCATTATTCATGCCCAAAAGGTATACAGCCTTATCGCCGCCGCCCTCTGAAACGATCTCCTCCGGCACGGCAATGCCGCCGTCTGCGTCATATATCGTTCTTGAATATGACGAGTCGCTGTATTTAATCTCGTATTTATACCATGTGTCCGCCGAAACCTCCGACGCGGATACCGAGTCAACGTTATCCGAACCGTCATTTACGGTTATATAAGCATTTTTCGCCGCCGCCGGGAATTTAAAGTCAAACGACAATACCGCCTCTTTAAGAGCGTCTTTATTTTCCGCGCCGTTTATCGAAACGGTAACGGTATTTTCTCCGAGAACGTTTACAGCTGGATCGATTTTAAGTGCCGGATCTTCGTTTACGTTTTCAATATAAAACCCGAAATTGCTTACATTCAACCACCGATTACTTTCAAACGCGGCTGTGGCATACGAAAAATCTCCCGCATCAAGACTCTGCTGCGATGAAGTCATCGTAAGCATTTTTCCGCCGTTGTACTTTGCGTAAAACTCCTCCGAAAAATCCGCGAAGCTCTTGCTTGCCGCACCGATATATTCAGGGAATATTCCCCTTGCTTTCAAATATATATCGGTCGTTGAGTCTTCATAGCAGTATACCGTTGTGCCTGCGTTAAACACATCTCCGTCCGGATATGATATATTATCATCATATATGTACAGCTTTTCAATATTTGCCTCGACAAGCGCATTTTCGGCAAATCCCGTCACCGCCGTCCCGTTTATTTCCGTCGGGATAACAACCTCTTTCTCGCCGAGAGATTGATAGCCGTTTATAACGCCGCGTTCATCCGTTTTCAATCCGGTCTTTACGGTTACGCCCAATGTTTCCGTTTTTCCCTTATACTCCACCGTTACATTTTGAGTTCCGTCAATCATCGAGTCAAATCCGTTTATATTATATGTATATATATCAATCGTTGCCTCTTCATATTCGGC
>JAFLUR010000316.1 GCA_022508725.1 Oscillospiraceae bacterium | reverse complement strand
TAATAGCTGTGTAAACACTTTCCTCACACTCTTTAGCATCGGGAACCTGAAAAACCCCAAATACTTCAATCGGCATTTTTAATTCATTTCTGAGAATTGCATATTCCATAGTAATACTTCCTTTCATTTTATACGTAAAACATATTGTTTCTTTATGCTTTTAGTATATACTAAAAATTCCGGTTTGTAAAATAGATAATTTGCATTGACTTATACGTGCGACGTATAGTATAATATGTGCAGAAGGGAGAAAATTCTATGATTGAAATATACCTGTTGGAACAGCTTGTAGGAATTTCCGAATACAGTACATTGTCTGAAGCCGCTGAACATCTCCATATCACGCAGCCCACACTGACGCGCTCAATCCGCAAATTAGAGAAATTGCTCGGTGCAGAGTTGTTCAAGCGCGAGAAAAACCGTATTTATATTAACGATACCGGCAGACTTGCTGTTAAATACGCTAAGCGTATACTTGAAAGTGAGAATGAAATGATAAACGCAATCGGGTCGCTTGAACGCAGCCGACATACTATTTCAATAGGCTCATGCGCTCCGGCGCCGCATTTGATTATCGAACCGAAATTAAAAAGAGCGTATCCGCAAATGCAGATCACCGCTGAAATACGTCCGGAACCGGAATTGATTGACGGTCTGAAACGAGGAAACTTTCAACTGATTACACTTACTAATGTAATTACAGAAAAAGGATTATACTGCAAAAAAATCGGAACAGAACATTTACGCCTTTCCGTACTTCCCGCGCATCCTGCGTCTGCGATGGACAGTGTTTCCTTTGCTGATATTAACGGCGGCAGCTATATTGTTCATAAAACTCTTGGTATATGGGAAGATATTGTCTGTAAGCATATGCCGAACGCGCGGTTTATCGCTCAAAGCGGTGCAGACGAATATGCGGAGGTGGTTAATTCCTCATCACTGCCAACCTTTGATTCGGATTGGGGTGTAATTATCTACGGGCAGAACACAAACAGAGTCAGCGTTCCAATTAGTGATGATGCAGCAAAAATGACATTTTATGCAGTTTATAAGGAGATTGACCGACGCAGATTTGATAAACTCATAGACATTGAATTTTAACATAAAAAATCGGAGTCCAAACCTATCCGTTCGGATTCCGATTATATTTCCGATTAGTCCCGGACTTCCTTTGCCAAGCGGAATACCACCCATCCTTTCGGCCAACCTGTATACATCGTTGCATGTGTGATAATAGCTGCGATTTCCTCTTTCGTTACGCCGTTATTTTTTTCATTTTGCAAATGATATGTCAGTGAGGAATCCATAATTCCCAATGCCATAAGCAAAACCACGATTATAATACACTTCATTATATGAAATTGCTTTCTGTATACCGTTCTACATAAACAATTCTTAACATTACATACTCGCTTTTAATATGCTTACTATTTCCTCATGAGTAAGAACTTTATATCCGCCTTCCATTATAAATGTGCCGTTCGCAATACCCTCTATCATATCCTCAGTTGCGCCAAGTTCGCTTATTTTCATAACAAGACCGATTTCTTTCATCCAAGATTCCATTGCGTTAAGACCTTCCTCCGCTATTTCCTCATCGGTTTTGTTTCCGGGATTTACATTCCATACATTAATTGCGAAACGCTTAAACTTCTCAAGACCGTATGGCATAATATATCTGTAATACGGCAGTGATACCGCCGCAAGCGTCATGCCGTGAGTCGCATCGGTATACGCGCCGACAGACTGACCTATCATATGCACCATCCAATCTGTGGACTTGCCCATAGCAACAAGTGTGTTAAGCGCCCATGCAGCTGTCCACATGATATTACTGCGCGCCTCGTAATCTTTGGGATTTTTAACGGCAATACGCGAACTGTTGATAAGCGACTTCATAAGTCCCTCCATAATGTAGTCGGATGTATTATCATCGCTGTTTGAAAAATACTGCTCTGTGATATGATTTAAAATATCGTAAAATCCGGCTGCCATCTGATATTGCGGAACTGTAAATGTGAGTTTCGGATTCAGTATAGAGAATTTCGGGAACACGTTACTGCCGAACACATGACCTATTTTCAGTTTTGTTTCGTGATTTGTGATAACTGCGCCGCCGTTCATTTCCGAGCCTGTTCCGACCATTGTGAGAACGCAGCCGACAGGGATAATTTCATTGTCTGCATCCTCCATACGAATGTAATACTTATCCCACGGATCCTCTTCGCAGTAGGTTGAAACGGATACCGCTTTTGAATAGTCGCATACCGAACCGCCGCCTACGGCAAGAATCAAATCCGCCTTGCTTTCCTTTGCGATTTTGCAGCCCTCATAGAGCTTTTCAACCGTAGGATTCGGCATAACGCCCGCAATCTCCGGAACGGTTTTTCCCGATTTTTTTAAAATTGTCATTATTTCATCATAAAGTCCTGTCTTTTTTATCGAACCGCCGCCATAGATAAGCAGCACATTCTCACCGTAATTTGCAAGTTCGGTGCTCAGATTATCGAGCGCGTTTTCTCCGAAATATAATTTTGTCGGATTGTGATAAATAAAATTTCCTAACATTTGTTTTTCCTCCCGGTATAAATAAATTTTTAATTATTCAAACGTGACCATAACATTTCCGCCGCCGACAGCTTCTTTTAATCCCGGCACGTCATCTGTATGACCGATTTTCGTATAGCTGTACGATGTGTTGAAAGTTTCATAGAACAACACAATACAGTCTGAACTGTAAAGCATAATATCTCCTGCATTTATTGTACCTACTTTTTCGGAATTTATCGGTAAACTGTCCGAAAGATAGAAATATTTTTCATTTCCGTTAAGCTCGCTCATATCAAGCGTAAGCGGAA
>JAFLUR010000315.1 GCA_022508725.1 Oscillospiraceae bacterium | reverse complement strand
CGTTGCAACTCAAATATAAACCATACACTCAAAGATAATCTCTCTCGCCATACCAATCAGGCAATTCTCCAAACCGAGCATCTTATCGGTATCGCCGCTGAGAACGGCAGCCTGATAGTAACTGTCGGTCTGTTTCCATCGCTCCACCTGACGGGAGATAGCTTCATCGACTTTCAATTCCAAATCATCAAGATATTTGATGATTTTCCCCTCATTTACGAGCCTGCGAAGCCTGTCAGGGTACTTGCTGTCTGAATAATGAAGATGATACCTGATGTAATCGGTGTTGTAGGTTTTATGCTCCTCAGTGAGCGTGTCGGTATTGAAATGGGTAACAGTCAGCGTATTGGTGTCCAATCTCCAGATCGGTACATTCTTCTTTTTCTGAGGATTGTAGGCGATCTGTATGCTCTTGTATCTGCTCATAGCCATTACCTCACTTTATCGGTTTGAGCATTTCAAGAACGAGCTGCGCTCCTGCTCTAAAACCCTTGCAAAACTCGTTCGATTGGAGAGCGAGTGCAGATCAATGTCAGCCGACTGATACTCATCAAGCATGGTCTTACAATCGGGAAAGGCTTTCAGCAGCTCTGCTTCTGCTTTCACAAGTCTGTCCATAGCCAACCTGTATTCACCGTTAACATCGCTGATTTCAGTCATGTGAAACAGATCGCAATCGTATAATTCATCAAGTATATTTTTGCTCATAAGAATAACCTCCATTATGCCGTGTGGTGAAAGTTATCAAATACTCCCACCACAGTTATCAAATTCGATTACAGAGATATGCATAGTGTAGGTCAACTTGTTGGTCAACTTTTGGACAACAAAGTTACAGAAAGTTATGAAATGCGACTTCAAAACAGAAGAAACATATTTCCTGTAACCTTGTATAATGCCGATTTTACGGCAGTTTTAATACAATGCCTTAAAAAGAATAAAAGTTACGAAAACCGAACGGTATAACTCCAAGAGATAATTTTACCGGCAAAAGACTCAAAAAATCCGAAAGCTTTACGGCTTCGGGTTTTTTAATGCGCCATGGTTTTCCGGCGACTGAAATTTACAGAGCTAAACGGAGATAATTTGCGCTTTCAGAGCTCAAAACGATTTAAAACAGAAATATTTTACCGGCAACCTCAAAATCAGGATATAATTTCGGTAAAAATTGGGAGGAATAATAATGAAACGATTTATTTTACTTGCGATATGTACGGTTATGATCAGCGGCTTATGCGGCTGCGGAAACAAGGATGCAGCCACTTCAGCCGACAGCACGAAAAATGCGGTTTCATCCGCGGAAGGAGATTCGGCGAACACCAAAGCAAGCTCAAAAAATACAACAACATTTCAATTGGCGTCCAAAACATGGACGGTTGATTTCGGCAACGATTTAGATGGCAAACAGGTCAGCGACGGTTACGAAGGCGAGGATTATATTCTCAATATCAATCAAGGTGTGACATATGTAAATGAGGCTACACCCAAAACCGAGGAAGAATACTATGAGCAGCATAAACCGCATGAAACAGAATATAACTACGAATGCCTGTATTTCGTTTATAAGGATAACGGTGACACAGGGGAATATATTCATATTGAGAGTCTGACACCGACAGAGAACAACGGACTTGCGAAGTTGGATGCGGAACTGAATGATGAGAAATATGTACCCACTCCTACCTATTACGGTAAGAGATGCATCGTCAATAAATCCGATCGTTCCGATGCGGTTGCAATTGCTTTTGATACGGATAATGAAGCCAGAATGAAACAGCTCAAGGATGTGCTCTTATCCGTAAAAGCAAATTAATTTGCTTATTTAAGGAAATACCGAATAAATCAGTGTTTCCTTAAAACAAAAACCCGAAAAAACCCGAAAACCAAGTGATTTCCGGGTTTTTTTAATGCCCCGGTTTTTCCGGCGGCTTTGACCTCCGTTTTAAAATCACCGTACCCGTTTAAAAAGCAATAATTTTGTATTTTCAAGCAATAATATCTACTGACTTTTGAAGAAACGCATTGTATAATAAAGATAATAATTTTATAATTCGGAGGTAATTAAAATGAGCGAGGTAATTTTAAGACAGGAAAAGACGATAATACCGACTTACGAAATATCGGAATACGACAAAAATCCTATGTTTTTGGAAAAGCGCGTGTATCAAGGTTCGAGCGGCCGCGTTTATCCGCATCCCGTATGCGAGGGCATATCGGATGTGAAAGCGGATAAGGAATACAATGCGATCTTTCTTGAAAACGACTATATTCTTGTTATGATACTTCCCGAAATAGGCGGTAAAATTCAGCGTCTTTACGATAAGACAAACGGTTATGATGCGGTTTACTATAATGAGGTTATAAAGCCCGCTCTTGTCGGACTTGCGGGACCGTGGATATCCGGAGGCATTGAATTCAACTGGCCGCAGCATCACCGCCCCTCAACATTCGATCCCGTGGATTACACTATCGAAAAAAATCCCGACGGCTCGGTTACCGTATGGGTGGGCGAAACCGAAAAAATGTTCCATACAAAGGGTATGGCGGGATTTACGGTTTATCCCGATAAGGCATATCTTGAAATCAAGGGGCAGGTATACAATCCCACCGACAGACCACAGACGTTCTTATGGTGGGCAAATCCGGCGGTTGCCGTAAACGATTACACGCAGTCGATTTTTCCGCCCGACGTTCATGCGGTAATGGATCACGGCAAGCGTGATGTATCGAAATTTCCGATCGCCGACGGCGTGTATTACAAGGTCGATTACGCGCCCGGTACCGATATTTCACGCTATAAAAACATTCCCGTTCCAACCTCGTATATGGCATATCATTCCGATTTTAATTTTATCGGAAACTAT
>JAFLUR010000314.1 GCA_022508725.1 Oscillospiraceae bacterium | reverse complement strand
GCTTATTATGCCGAATGAAAACAAGATCGAGATACTCGAAAGAACAGGTGTGGACTTTGTTTATTTAAGAAAATTCGATAAGGACTTTATGGAGAGAACACCGCTTGAGTTTGTTCGTTTTCTGCGTACCTGTCTTAAAATACGCGGTATATGCGTGGGGTATGATTATCGTTTCGGTCATAAGGCGGAGGGAGATACCGAGCTTTTGAAGAAATTGGGAAAAATTTACGGCTTTGAGGTATCTGTTGCGGAATGTATAAGGAATAACGGACAAATAGTCGGCAGCACGCTTATCAGGCGGCTTATAAACGAGGGAAAGCCGGAAGAGGCGGCAAGACTGCTCGGAAGAAATTTCTTTGTTGAGGGTACGGTCGCCGAAGGCTTGCAAAACGGAAGAAAAATGGGTTATCCGACGGCAAATGTTGATTTCGATCCCCGTATGGCCGTACCGTTTGACGGCGTATATGCAGGATATACATACGTTGATTCGGTGAAATACAAAAGCGTAATAAATATCGGGAACAATCCCACCTTTAACGGAAAGAAAATCACTCTTGAAAGTCATATAATCGACTTTGACGAGGATATTTACACAAAATATGTAAGGGTGGAATTTGTAGCGAGAATACGCGGGGAAAAGAAATTCGACGGACCGGATGAGCTGAAAAGGCAGATAAGTCTGGATCTGGAAACGGCGGAACGATTGCTTGAATAAATGAGAATTCTTTTATTTATCCTAAACGTAAATCGGATATTGATAATTAAAATACGGTATGGTATAATAAATACAATTGAGGATAAAAACAGCTTTGCGATTTTTACGGGTGTATTAATTCGGTATCCGTGTACGGCAGACGGATAAGCGGTTTGCGCTTATTGAATATGATAAAAGAATTTTTTTAAAACAGTAACGGAGGAAAAGCAAATGTCAGAATACGAAACGGGGGTTAACGGTACGGAGCGGAACGAATATACGGATGTATCGAATATAACAAAGAAAGAGTATATTGAAAAATATGCAAGTCCGTTTTTGAGGAATGATATAAAAAAAGCTGCTGTTGCAGGGTACATATGTTCCGGTATTTCCGCAGTTATATGGATAGTATTGGGAAACCCCATGGCAATATTTGAAATTTTGGTTGCGGTCGGATTGCTTTTGGGGATGCATTTGGGAAAAAGTAAAGCGTGTGCGATCATTTATTTATGTATGGCATGTTTAGACTGTTTGGTGGGTCTTATAGCTACCGGCAGACCTACCGGATGGATAATAATTGCGACCGGAATATATGCGGTCAAAACATTCGTAACAATAGATAAGCAATATGCCGAATTTAAAAGGACCGGAATATTATAATAATAAGCATAGCCGCAATGTTTAAGAATTAAATCTGAAAGGAAATGGTTTATATGAGTTTTATCAGCGTTATACTGTCGGCAGGCATGGGGACGCGTATGAAATCCCGGGTACCGAAGGTACTGCACGAGGTCTGCGGAAAGCCGCTGACCCGATGGGTAATAGAGGCGTCGAAAAATGCCGGCGCCGATGAGATAGTTACGGTCATCGGACATAAAGGCGAGACAGTAAGAGAGGCGCTTGACGGTTTGACCGAGTTTGCTGTTCAGAGCGAGCAGCTCGGAACGGGACACGCCGTTATGCAGGCGGGTGAGTATATAAAAAAATGCGCCGGATTTGTCGTTATATTAAACGGTGATGCCCCCCTGATAACTGCGAAAACGATTGAAAATGCGGTCAGGTATCACGCGGACAGCGGAAACAGCGCTACCGTTATTACCGCCGTTCTTGAGGACAGCACCGGATACGGAAGAATAGTGAGAGATGCGGACGGAAATGTACTGAAAATAGTTGAGCAGAAGGACGCCGATGCGGAAGAATTGCTTATAAAGGAGATAAATTCGGGAATGTATGTGTTCGGAGCGGATAAGCTTGCATACGCGCTTGAAAAGATCACTCCGAATAACGCGCAGGGAGAATATTATCTTACCGATACTCTTGCAATTCTGCTTGAGAACGGAAATAAAATAGGAGCCTATACGCTTGAGGACAATGACGAGATCCGCGGTATAAATGACAGATTGCAGCTTTCCGAGGCGGAAAAAATAATGAGAAAACGGATAAATAATCGTCATATGCTCGGCGGGGTTACAATGCGTGATCCGGATAACACATATATAGAAGACACCGTTGAAATAGACCCGGATGTTATTATAGAGGCAAATGTGTCGCTTTCGGGGAATACGAAAATATGCGGCGGCGCCGTCATCGGCAGCGGTTCGAAAATCATCAATTCACGGATAGGAAGCGGTACGGAGGTTATGTCGTCCGTAATTACGGACAGTACGGTCGGTGAGAATTCTCATATAGGACCGTTTGCGTATATAAGACCCGGCAGCGAGGTCGGCGGCAATGTTAAGGTCGGAGATTTTGTCGAGCTTAAAAATGCCGTTATCGGCAGCGGGACCAAAATTTCACATCTCACATATATAGGCGACAGCGATGTGGGCGAAAATGTAAACTTCGGCTGCGGCTGCGTTACCGTGAATTATGACGGAAAGAAAAAATATCGTACCGTTGTTGAGGATAACGCATTCATAGGCTGTAATACGAATCTTGTATCGCCGGTGACGGTACGAAAGAATGCGTACATTGCCGCAGGCTCCACAATAACCGATGAGGTGCCTGAAAATTCCCTTGCAGTCGCAAGAAGCAGGCAGGTCGTAAAAACCGATTGGAAGGATAAGAGATAAATTTTTGGAAAATAAAAAAACGGACAGGTCGTAAAAACCTACCCTAAGAGCCTGTTTAGTATCTGAGATCGTCGGATTTTTGAGCGGATTTTTCTGCCGGC
>JAFLUR010000313.1 GCA_022508725.1 Oscillospiraceae bacterium | reverse complement strand
GATAATGCATCCTTCATTCAAAAATACCGAGCCTTTGGGGCCGACCAGAGCCATCGGCGCGCTGCCCGCCGTTTCTCCCGACGGTCTTACCGGCGGCGATACCTTCAGCTTGAAGGTATCGGTTCTTGAAACCTCGATCTGAGAGTGACTTCTGACCGGACCGAGAACTCTTACGCCCTCGATCGTTCTGAGCGACGGACTTACCAATGTAACACATTCTTCCGCCGCATACTGATCGCCCATAAGCATTTTCTTGGGTGTAAGCTCATAACCTTTTCCGAACAGAGTATCCAGATCGGCTCTTGACAGATGAACGTGTCTTGCCGAAACACCGACCTTTATGCCCTCCGATTTTTCTTCGGAGCCGTTTAATATATTCACAACATTTTTGGTTATCAACCGTATAAGTTCGTTATTTTCCATAATACACCTCCGGCACGGCAATGCGGAACAGTCTTGCTTTATAACCTGTTCCGCACCGCAATTTAAAATCGTTTCTCAATTATTTGATAGCCGGAAGAATTTTTTCAACATCACCGTGAGGACGCGGAATAACGTGTACCGATATCAATTCGCCGAGCTTGCTTCCCGCTGCGGCGCCTGCGTCGGTAGCCGCCTGAACGGCGCCCACATCGCCTCTTACCATAACCGTTACCAAACCGGAACCGATTCTCTCTGTTCCTATAAGCGTAACGTTAGCCGCCTTAACCATTGCATCGGCTGCCTCTATTGCCGCAACCAAACCTCTTGTTTCAACCATTCCTAATGCTTCTACTGCCATTTTAATTTCCTCCTTGTTTTTAATAACCTCTTTTTTTATTGTTTGTTCTTTTTTTACATCAGCGGCTCTTTCTTTAACCTCAGCCGCCACTGTGATTTCCTTTTTCGTTCCGGTCGGATTATCCGCATTTGCGGCATCTCCGGCTTTTATCGTGTTATCCGAAGCAGCCGACTTTTCATCTCCTGCTTTGGAACGTCTTGCAGCCATCCTTTATCCTCCTTTTCCGGGAATAAAATCACGCATCATTCCGCATCGTTTTCCTCATCCGAGAGGTGCAAAAATTTAAGAATTTCAGGGTGAGGTCTTGCTATGACCTCATGAGCTTTAAGATGCCCCATACGCTCTGCCGCCGCACATCCCGCGTCGATAGCGGCCGTGACTGCGGATACGCTTCCGCGGATAACTATCGTAACAAGTCGTCCGCCGAGCTTTCTTTCGACGGCAACGAACTCAACGTCTGCTGTTTTCAGCATAACATCAAGCGTTTCAATCGCCGCGACCAAAGCCTGCATCTCAATAAGTCCGATTGCATAACCCATTTTTAACAATCCTTTCAACCGTTAAGCCGCCCGTTATGTAATCTTATATCGACGGCAAAATCTTTTCCACATCCTGATGCGGTCTCGGAATAACGTGTACCGCAACCAACTCGCCGAGTCTTGACGCCGCCGCCGCACCCGCTTCGGTAGCGGCTTTAACGGCTCCGACATCGCCTCTTACGATAACGCTTACCAAACCCGAACCTATTTTCTCTGTTCCCACCAGCGTTACGTTGGCAGCCTTTGTCATTGCGTCAGCCGCCTCAATGGACGCCGTAAGACCTCTTGTTTCAACCATTCCAAGTGCTTCCATCTATTTCAATCTCCTTTCGAAATTTTATGCATTATTTTTTATATGACCGACTCTGTCGCGTCCGACACTGCACCGTCTTGCCATTTTTTCGGCATCCTCGGTGGGACGCGCTATTATATGCGACTGTATAAGTCCCGATATTTCGTTTGCGCGTTTTGCGCCCGCCTCAACAGCGGCCTCGACAGCCGAAACGCTGCCCTGCACCTTAACGCACATGATAAGCGGAACCTCTACCTTCTCCGCATTTGCCGGCTTATTTGAATCAAGCGCGATCACCTTGACATCGGCAGCCTTTGCCGCCGTGTCCGCCACGCAGATCGCGGTTGTAAAACCGAATACTTCAATAATTCCGACTGCTTCTCCCGCCATAGCAAACTCCTCTCAGGCTCTGTGCTTATTTATTTATAACAGCGATCTTCAAACCCGTCATAGCAAGATTTTTCTTGTGAGCCTCATTTATCCGTTCAAGCGGGAATACGTCCGTGATAAGATCCGCCATCGGAAGTCCGATACCCTTTGCCCTCTTGAGGAAGTCAAATGTTGTGGCATAATCTCTCAAAGTGTAGACCCACGAACCTACCGTTGTTATTTCTTTCGAGCAAATATCAAAGTGCGGATTTATCGTAGCGTCACCGCCGTTGATAAAGAAACCGAGTTCGCAGAGTCCGCCGCCGTTTCTGATAAACTTGTAGATATTTGCGTGCGCGACGGGATTTCCCGTACACTGGAACGCAAAATCGGCAAGATGACCGTCGAACGCATCGCTTACCGCGCCGGTAAGAGCCTCGATACCCTTGTAGTCTTGGAAGCTTACCGTCCCGGACGCGCCCATTTTCTTTGCGAATTCGAGTCTTTGAGCGTTTCCGTCAACCGCAACGATATTTTCCGTACCCATCGTTCTCAGAACGGCTATGCAGATAAGACCGATAGGTCCGCAGCCCTGCACCACCACTCTTGAGTTGAAACGGAGTATGTTTGTCGATTTTGCTCTTTCGACCGCGTGTATCAATACGGCGCACGGCTCGATAAGTATTCTCGAATAAAGGTCGAGGTCGCTTACGTTGAATATCGTCGAACCCTCTCTTACAAGTATGTAATCGGAGAACCAGCCGTTGAGGTGGATATCGTCATCCGGGAGGAGTCCGTAAACGTCCGCGCCGCCGACATTCTGTTTGTTAAGATCGAACATTGTGATATCGGGATCGTCCTTGAATATCATACAGGTAACGACCTTATCGCCGACA
>JAFLUR010000312.1 GCA_022508725.1 Oscillospiraceae bacterium | reverse complement strand
GGAAAGAGTTGTGGAGCTTTGACCGAGCTTTATATATCCGAGTCCCACTTGACTCAATGTTTCGAGCTTGCGCTTTATCTTGGGATGATTTTCAAAAAAAACGACAGCCTCATCAACGGTCATTTCGAGAACTTCATATATGTTCTTTCCCTTGTATTTAATATCGAGCGTATCGCGGTTGTATCTCTTTCCCTTGCAAACTTCACACGGAACAAAAACATCGGCAAGAAAATGCATTTCGATTTTCACAATGCCGTCGCCCGAGCACGCTTCACATCTTCCGCCTTTTACATTGAAGCTGAAACGTCCCGCTTTATATCCGCGAATTTTCGAATCGTTTGTCTGAGCGAAAACCTCTCTTATGTCATTGAAAACATTCGTGTATGTTGCCGGATTTGAACGCGGCGTTCTTCCTATCGGCGATTGATCTATATCTATCACTTTATCCAGCTTTTCGATGCCCGATATTTTTTTGTGTTCTCCCGCTCTGCAATGAGCATGGTTCAGATCATGAGCAAGCCGTTTGTGAATTATCTCATTTACAAGAGAGCTTTTTCCCGAGCCGGATACCCCGGTGACGCAGGTAAAAACCCCAAGCGGTATCTTCACATTAAGATTTTTAAGATTATTTTCTTTTGCGCCTATGACCTCTATCCAATCGGAAGGCTTTCTGCGCTCTTTCGGAATATCAATGCGCATTTCCCCCGACAGATATTTGCCTGTTATCGATTCGGGAAAATTTTTCAGCTCGTCCGCTGTTCCGTATCCGATCACCCGTCCGCCGTTTATGCCCGCACCCGGACCTATATCGACAATATAATCCGCGGCGCGCATTGTATCCTCGTCATGCTCAACAACTATAACGGTATTTCCCAGATCGCGCAGATGCTTTAATGTGCCTATAAGCTTATCGTTATCGCGCTGATGAAGTCCTATGCTCGGTTCGTCGAGAATATACAAAACCCCCATAAGACCGGAACCGATCTGAGTTGCAAGCCTTATTCTCTGAGCTTCGCCGCCCGAAAGAGTACTTGAAGAACGTGACAGCGACAAATAATCCAGCCCCACATCAAGCAAAAAACGGAGCCGTGCCTTTATTTCCTTTATAATTTGTCCGGCTATCGACATTTCACGCTCGGTAAGGCTGAGATTTTCTATAAATTCAAGCTCGCTGCGTATCGGCATACAGGTGAAATCATAGATATCGATCCCGCCCACCGTTACGGCGAGAATGGTATTGTTAAGCCTTGCCCCTTTGCATTTCGGACATTTCGATACACTGATATATTTTTCAATATCGTTTTTTGCGTAATCTGAACCGGTGCTGTTATAGCGTCTTTCGAGATTTGTCACAACGCCCTCAAATGCGGACATATAAGTTCCGCTTCCGTATGAGCGCGTGTAGTTCATTTTTATTTTTTCACCGTTATTCCCGTAAAAGATTATATTTTTTATTTCATCGCTCAAATCCTTGAACGGCGTATTTATATCGAATTTGTAATGCTTCGCAAGCGCGGTGTAATACATATTTGCCATACTGTCATCGATATGAGGGGCAGCCCAGCCGGTCGCGTATATGGCGCCCTCGATAAGACTTAAGTTTTCGTCCGCTGTTATAAGCTCGGGATCTATCTTTGACAAAATACCGAGTCCGTCACATTCCGGACATGCCCCGTAAGGATTGTTAAAGGAAAACATACGCGGAGAAAGCTCCGGCATACTTATACCGCATTCCTCGCAGGCATAGCTCTGACTGAAAAGCATACTTTCGCCGTCGATAACGTCTATCATAATAAGGTCGCCCGTAAGAGCCATTGTCGTTTCTATCGAATCGGCAAGCCTTTTTGATATATTATCCCGGATAACAAGGCGGTCTATGATTATTTCAATATTATGCTTTTTATTTTTTTCAAGCTGTATATCCTCGGTCAGATCATATATGCTTCCGTCCGCGCGCACACGCACATATCCGCTTTTTTTCGCATTTTCGAAAACCTTTTTATGTTCGCCCTTGCGCCCTCTTACAACAGGCGCGAGAACCTGTATTTTTGTCCCCTCTTCAAGGGAGAGTATCTTGTCCACGATCTGATCGATCGTTTGTTTTGATATGACTTTGCCGCATTTGGGGCAGTGAGCAATACCTATGCGAGCGTACAAAAGACGGAGATAATCATAAATTTCCGTTACGGTTCCAACCGTGGAACGCGGATTTTTCGATGTTGTTTTTTGATCTATGCTTATTGCGGGGGAAAGTCCCTCGATATAATCTACATCCGGCTTTTCCATCTGACCGAGAAACATTCTCGCATAAGAGGATAACGATTCGATATATCTCCTTTGTCCCTCCGCATATACGGTGTCAAACGCAAGCGATGATTTTCCCGACCCGGAAAGTCCGGTAAGAACAACAAGCTTTTCCCGAGGTATTTCCACGTCTATATTCCGTAAATTATGCTCTCTTGCTCCCTTTATTTTTATACTGTCCATAATATGTTACTGTAAGTAAAACGATCCGCTTACTCTTTTCCTTTCAATTATATGATTTCTTTCACGGTCATGCATTTGATATGCAAGAAATGCTTCTGTTTCCAAAAGCTTCTGTTCAAACTCGTTTTCGGAATGAACAAATGCCGCATGAGAAATTATTCTGACCTTATCGGCGGCGTTAAAACGCCCCATATCCATTACATCAACCTTATATTTGAGCATTGCCGATATGTTCTGCGATATTTCATACAGCTTTTCCAAAGCCACCGTCTTTTTGCCCGCCACTATAAAGTGTATGTTATCGTTATCGTTTATCATATAAACCGCCGCAGCGACCGTATCGTGCAGGATTTGATCCGCCGCAGCCCTTATCATTTCTTCGTCAATCATA
>JAFLUR010000311.1 GCA_022508725.1 Oscillospiraceae bacterium | reverse complement strand
AGGTGGGAGAGGAATATATCTATATCTTCGGTCTTAAAGCAAATGAGGTTGCGGAAAAGCTCCGCGAGAACGGTACGGGAGATGTGAGTGATATCATCAATTCGGATTATTCGCTCAGACAGGTGCTTAATCAGCTTACGGACGGTACTCTTTCACCGGAAAATCCGGTGCTGTTCCATGATTTGTACAATACTCTTGTAAACGGTGATTACGGTTATCCCGATGTGTATATGGTTATTCGTGACTTTGAGGCTTATTCAAAAATTCATGAGCAGATAAACAAGGATTATTCGGACAAAAAGCTGTGGACGGAAAAGGCTATTATGAATACGGCATCGGCGGGATTCTTCTCAAGCGACAGAACGATACAAAATTATAACGATGCGATATGGCATTTGAAGAGCATATGATCGGCTGTATTTGATCGAGACTGTAGGGGTTTGTAATTACCGAGTTTTGCGGAGGAGAAAATATTCCGGTCAATTAAAAGCCACGCTGTTTTCAGGCGTGGCTTTATTACCGATTTGAAGTTATTTACAGGTTGCATAAATTTATTTGAAAGGATAGAATATATATGAATTTGGAACATGATTCAAGGGCGTTGTTTTATCGTTCGCCCTTTGGAGCAGTTACAACGGGTACCGAGATAACATTGCGATTGGCGGTGTCGGAAAGCGGTATTCCTCATTATGTGCGTCTTTATTATATTATAAACGGAGAAACAAAATATCTCGATATGCATTATATCAACACAATATGTTCTAACAGCATATATGAAACACAGCTTACCGTTCCCGAAAAAGAATGTCTTATATGGTATTATTTTAAGGTGAAAACCGATTACAATACGATGTATTACGGAAATAATATGGGTAATTTGGGAGGTATGGGTCAGGCTATGCATTCGGCTCCGATGCATTCTTTTCAGATAACGGTATATGACAAGGAATATAAAACACCGGAATGGTTTAAAAATTCGGTGGCATATCAAATATTTGTAGATAGATTTTATAATCCTTCAAAGAACGGAGAATTTCTTAACGAGCGCAGTGATATTATAAAGAGAAAATGGGGCGAGCTGCCTTACTATAAGGCGGAGCAGTTCGGCGGAAAATTTCTCAACAATGACTTTTTCGGCGGAAATCTTGAGGGAGTGATCGAAAAATTGCCGTATCTTGAGGAATTGGGTATCGGCGCGATATACCTTAATCCTATTTTTAAGGCATATTCAAATCATAAATACGATACGGGTGATTATAAGGAAATAGACCCTATGTTCGGTGATGATAAAATATTCAAAAAGCTCTGCTCCGAGGCTAAAAAGCACGGTATAGGAATAATTCTTGACGGTGTATTCAATCATACGGGCAGTAACAGCAGATATTTTAACCGGGAGGGTGAATATGACGATGTGGGCGCATATCAGTCCAAGAATTCAAAGTATTACGATTGGTATCGTTTTTCGGATTATCCGGATGTGTATGAATCATGGTGGGGTATTGCCACACTTCCTCATATTGAAGAAAAATCCGAGTCATACAGAGAATATATACTGAACGGGAAAGATTCGGTAGTAAAGCATTGGCTCAGATACGGCGCGTCCGGCTGGAGATTGGATGTCGTTGACGAGCTTCCGGAATTTTTTGTTAAGGAATTGAGAACAGCCGTAAAGTCGGTCGATGAGGACGCGGTCATAATAGGAGAGGTATGGGAGGATGCGTCAAACAAGGTAAGCTACGGCGAGCAGAGAGAATATTTTCTCGGACACAGCCTGGACTCGGTCATGAATTATCCTTTGAGAAATGCGCTTGTTGATTTTGCTCTGGGTAATCTCGATGCGACGGGATTTGATGAAAGGATAATGAGTCTTAAAGAGAATTATCCCAAGCCGGCATTTTACAGTCTGTTGAATTTCCTCTCATCGCATGACATAGAACGTATATATACCGTTATGGGAAATGTTCCCGAGGCGTCGTCCGTGGGCAAGGATTTTCAGGCGAATTATACCTTGTCCGGAGAAATTAAGGTGATGGCTAAGGCAAGACTGCGTGTAATAGTGGCGCTTCAAATGCTTTTGCCGGGCGTACCGTGCGTGTTTTACGGTGATGAAGCGGGTATACAGGGCTATGCCGATCCGTTTTGCCGCGCAACATATCCGTGGGGTAATGAAGATAAGGAAATACAAGATTGGTATAAGAAATTTATAGGTATAAGAAATTCTTCCGATGTATATAAAAAGGGTGATTTCGAGCACGTTTATATGATCGGAAGAACCTATGGATTTATGCGGTCGTATGCGGGAAGAAGATATATAATTCTTGCGTGTTTCAATCCGTCGGGCGAAATGATAAGACTTGATGCGGCGAGATTCGGCATTTTCAATCTTGAGGGTGTTCTCGAGGACGAACACCATGAAACCAAAAGCGGTATATTCACGATAAATATGCCGTCATATTCGGTCAAGATATTTGAATGTAAATAATTTGGGAAACGCTGATTTAATTTAAAGGTAATCCTGATTTCCGAAAAAATATACGCTTTTTTCCGGCGTAAATGCCCTCGGAAAAGCGTATATTTTTTCGAAATTTATTTTTTTGATTACCTTAAATCAGCGATTCCTTAAATTTATCTGTATTTCCAAAAATGATTTACCGATCCGGCGCCCTCGCCGATGTCATATGCATTTTCAAGAGCCTTTGTAATATATCCTTTTGCATTATTTACGGCATGATCGAGCTTATCTCCGTTGGCAAGGAATACGGCAACGGCGGACGAAAGAGTGCAGCCGGTGCAGTGATTGTTTTTTTTGTTTACTCTTTTGCCGTTAAAGCGATAAATTTCATTGTCATACAAAAGAGTATCAATGGGCGCTCCGTCTG
>JAFLUR010000310.1 GCA_022508725.1 Oscillospiraceae bacterium | reverse complement strand
CGCCCGGCAGTGTGATCGAATATATCGCAACCGTTACAGCGAGCAGAATAAGCATCGGCATAAGCACGGTACTGAATTTTTCGACGCCCTTTTGCACTCCGCGAAGAATAACAAGCGTTGTAGCGGCAGAGAAGATGAGCTGAAATAAAATCTGCTGTTTGGGAGAGGCGAGCATATCGCTGAAGAAATCATCGCCCGCGGCGGCGCTGTGACCGCCCGTTACATATGTCACCGCATACTTTATGACCCAGCCTCCTATCACGTTATAGTAGGGCTGAATAATCATCGGTATCAGTGTCGCAATAATTCCGAGAAACGCCCATTTTTTGCTCAGCTCACCGAAAGCGCACAGCGCACTTTTTCCGGTTTTGCGTCCGATCGCATTCTCTGCGACCATAAGAGAATATCCGAATGTGAGAACAAGCAAAATATAGAATACAAGAAACACGCCGCCTCCGTACTTCGCCGCAAGATACGGAAAACGCCAGATATTTCCCAAACCCACCGCGCTTCCCGCCGCAGCAAGCACAAACCCCAAACCTGTTGAAAATGAACCTCTTTCCTTCATAAATAAAATCTCCCGTGAAAAAATATATTTTGTTATTATATTGCTCACCCGACCGGCTCTTGCATTTTTCCGTCTGCCTAAACCTTGAAAAATGCGATTTCTCCTGCGGTTTGTTATCCGCATAAATTATTCCGGATTTATTCGGTAGAGCAATAAAATATTGATGCCCCAATGTTATTATGCCGTAAAGTGTTAAAAAGTAAATATTATTTTTTATCAAAAAATATTTGTTTAAAAAACAGCCGGTGATGTGTCATTGCAACACCACCGGCAATTCACTTATAACGTATGTTTACGCACCTTTACGATTCGTATTCTTACATCTCTCAAATTATAACAGAGAGCTTGACTCGGACAAAGGAGCCATATCATTCAGTCCGTTCCATATCATCATTTTTATTGAACCTACCTCTGCATTCTCCGGTATCTTTATTGTATGTGTAAGTACACGGTTTATATCGGACGTATCGGCTTCGATCATTGCAAGATTTATCAAAGAGCCTCCTCTGTCGTAAACAGCCAACATCACATTTACCGTCAACGGCGTTTCGTCGTTATTACTCTCTGCATCCTCAAAAAATACACCGACAGTGATTTCGCCCTCCATATCGGATACGTCCTTAATATCCTTTCCGGATTTGTCGGTCAAAACAGCCGACGCGGATACTCCGAGCTTTGAATTTACCGAACCCATGAGCGTTATCTTTCCGTTCACGGTATCATACATATCCGATTTTTCAACCGTAATTTCATAAACTCCGTCTTCTGCGCTGCTGAGTGCGTTTAAGTTTATACTGCATATCTCTCCGCTTTCAATTGTACTGCCGCTGTATCTTATTACCACTTTACCGTTATTATCGGATGAAGCGGATATATCTAACGGTAATATTCCTTCCGCCGGCGTAATTGATACATACTCAAATACATCGGCGTCATAATTTATAACAACAGAACATTCCGAAATATCCGAGTCGGTAAAGACATATAACGGAACGGATACCAAATCTCCCGCCGATGCCGTTGAGGAACCTGCCGAAACGGTCGTATTGCCCGACACTTCGGCGGGAACGGTATATGCTTCTTCAAGCATATCGCTTGTTTTATATCCGTCCTTGACTGCAATCGCTTTGAGCTCCATATCCTTTAAAATAACAATATATCCGGGATATTTTATGCCGTTTTCAATCGTCGGTATGCTTCCGTCGGTGGTATAATAAATTGTCGTGCCGTTTGTCGCCGATTTAAGAGTGATGGTCGTTCCCACGGGGTATTGACCTCCCGCATGGCTCACCTTTGGTTTTTCGACTTTGGAAACGGTTATTTTTCCGCTTGTAACATTACTGTTATTCATTCCGCTCTTAATTGCTATCGCTTTTATAGTAATCGTATCGGTTATATTGATCGGATCGGTATACAGTTTTGACGAAGCATCGGGAATACTGCCGTCGTCGGTATAACGAATATCCGCGCCCGATGTCGCCGTCACCAATTCAACCTTCTTTCCGCCGATAAAGCTTGTTATGTTCATTTTAGGCGCTTCCGCTCTGTCGTCAATGACAGGTGTGGGCGTCGGTTCGTCCGGTGTTGGCGCCGCACTCGGCTCTATTGTCGGTATGGGCGTCGCACTCGGATTTGCTGTCGGTGTTATTTCCGGTTCCGTTGTCGGCAAAGGCGTTACACTCGGATTTGTTGTCGGTGTCACTGTAGGTGCGGCTGTTTCTACGGGATCCGCTTCAAGCGGTATAACGTCCATACCGTTGATGTATCCGCCGTATGATTTTGAACCCTTTGCAATAATCAAATCAAGCACTCCGTCGGTTACTTCCGCTTCGGTTTTATACTGCGCCGCATCGGTTGAGGCAAGATTTCCGGATGATACACCCTCCAGCGTATAATTTACGCCAAATCCGGTATTCCAACAGCCGTAATAAATAACCACCTCGTATTTTCCGTTTGGTACATCCGCTTTAAATGTTGTTTCGCCTAATATCTGGTCTTTATGCAAATTTTCATATCCCGACGGAATATTGCCCGGCGCGCGGTCCATTCCGCTCTGCGAAGATGATGCGTCAAATCCGAAGCCCAATTCCGGTGAATATACGGTTGAAGAGTTGATCGCGATCCATCCCGACTGAACCGCTCCGTCACCGAAATCAAAATGATACGGAAGCGTCGGCACCGGAACTATATCCAATCCGTTGATATAACCGCCGTAGGATTTATCTCCTTTTTTGATAACCAAATCAAGCGATCCGTCGGTCACCTCCGCCGTCGTGACGTACTTTGCCGCATCGGTTGAATACAGATTTCCC
>JAFLUR010000031.1 GCA_022508725.1 Oscillospiraceae bacterium | reverse complement strand
AAGGCGGCGGCGGTACATCGTCGGGCGGCGGTATCGTTATCCCGGGCACAAGCCTTTCAAACAACGGTATTGTTGAGGTTATCTTGAACCCCAATCAATATGAGAAGTTCGGTTTGACACCGGCATCCGTAACAACATCGGGTGCAAAGACAACAGCTACAACCTTTGTTGCAACGGTTACCATCAACGGTGTACCCACAACATCATTCACGGGTTATGATCCTGTATTGATGAAGGTTCCTTATGCAACATCTACAACAAACAAAGATAATCTGGTTGTACGCGCACAGAACGGAAGCATTGTTCCGAGAACACTTTACAAAGACGGTTATCTCTATGTAAATACAAACGATATTTCAGGCGTGTTTACAATAGTTGAGAACGGAGTATCGTTCGGCGATATTTCAAGCGCTACACATGATTGGGCTATGACAGGTGTAAATGCTTTGGCTGCCCGTAATATCATTAACGGTGTAGGCAACGGATTCTATGAGCCCAACCGTTCGGTAACAAGAGCTGAGTTCATTAAGATGGTCGTAAGTATGTTCAATGTTTATGATCCGAGCGCAGGCGCTAACTTCACGGATGTTGTATACGGCGAATGGTATAATACTTATGTCGGTACGGCACAGGCATTGGGTATTACGAAGGGTTATGAAGACGGTTCGTTCAGACCCAATGATACGATTTCAAGAGAAGAAATGAGCACAATGTTGTATCGTGCGGCTGAAATCCTCAGTGTTGCTATCGAAACGACAAACAATGCGGGTGAATTTGCAGATGACTGGAACATTCAGGATTATGCTAAGCTCCCTGTATATAAGATGCGTAATGCCGGTATTCTTAACGGTGTAGGCGACAATATGTTTGATCCGAAGAACGATTGTACAAGAGCACAGGCTGCTGTTGCTATCTACAATATGTTTGTAATATCTATGGCAAGATAATTAAATAAATTGCTGTAAAAAAAAAACGGAGGTTTATCCTCCGTTTTTTTTGTGCCGTCAAGCCGCCCGTAAAGGGACATCAATAAAATTCAATTATTTTTTATTCTCTTTATTTACATATTGCAATATATGTGATATAATACAATTTGATAAAAATGCTTGCCGGATAAATGCTGCTGTCCGGCAAAGAAATTTATTTGTGAGGGATGATAATGGGAACGCTGTTTAAAAAATTTTTTGATTTCGGAGAAAGCAGCCCGGCAGACGGGTATATAAAGGTTTTTCCCGGTGACGTGTATTCGGATGCAAAGGGATACGGATTTACGTTCGATAAGGACAGCGGCGGCAAGAGTATGACGTCGATATCGTCGGACAAGGGGATTTACAGCGGGATTTTTTCGGATTTTTGCATGGGAAGTGCGAATGATGTTCCCATTAATTTTGAGATCAAGGTGCCTCACAGCGGAACTTATGATGTGAAAATATATATCGGCGGAAGTCTGCGCGAATGTGATATATCGGTACTGTCGCAATGGCGGCGTTTTATGCTTAAAAGAAAAATAGCCGCGGGGGAATGTGCGGAGTATGAATTTACCGTCAATGTCTGCGATGTACACAGAAAAGATGAGGAAAGGTTTATCGACCGCTCGATCAGAATTTCCGTGCTGGGACAAAACCCGCTGATAAACGCAATAGAAATAGTTGAAAATCCGTCCGCTCCTACCGTATATATCGGCGGTGATTCCACCGTCACCGATCAGACGGCGACATATCCGTATAATCCGCAAAGCACATACTGCGGCTGGGGTCAGATGCTCGGAAAATATTTAAAAAAGGGCATAGCCGTATCAAATCATGCTCAATCGGGTCTTACAACCGAAGAGTTTATGGGAATACATTGGGCGGTGGTAAAGGAACGCATTAAAAAGGGCGATTTCCTGTTTTTGCAATTTGGGCATAACGATCAGAAAATAAAGGAATTGGACGCGTTCGGCGGCTATACGAAAAATCTGAAATATTATATCGATTATGCCAAAAGCGTAGGGGCAAAGCCGGTTTTGTGCACGCCGATAAACAGGATAATTTTCGAGGAGGACGGCTCTTTGCGCGATCTGCTCGGCGAATACGGCATGGCGGTCAGGTCGCTTGCAAAGGCGGAAAATATTCCCTGCATTGACCTGCTCGGCAAAACTACCGACTATTTTGTAAAGCAGGGCGATGAGCGCGCATGGAAGTATTTTTGGGGCGACGGCGTCAGCCGTGACTATACGCACACCAACGATATCGGCGGAGATGTTATAGCGCGTTTTGTCGTGCAGGAAATTTTGAGGAATAATACAGAGGGAATACGGGAATTTGTTAGGGAGGATATTATATCGGTCGAGGAGCCTCCCTCCCTTGACCCGTCAAAGCGGCGCAAGCCTTCACGCGAGGGACTCAAGCCTGTTGAGGATATAGGATTGGTAAATATACCCAAATTCGGCGATATAAACGGTTTGGATAATGAGAATAAAATAAAGGAGCTTGCGGCGAGGGGGATTTTGGACGGTTCGGGAGATAACAGCTTTGCACCGGACGGCTTGCTGTCGGGAAAATCGGCGGTTTATTGGGCGGTGCGCGCTGCGGGAATAAAGTGCGGTTTTGAAGATTGCGGCAAATACGGCTTTGCCGGACCGATTACTGCCGGCGATGAGCCTGTTACAAGAGCGGAGCTTGCGGTTTTGCTTGTAAATTCGTATAATCACAGAGCGCCGGACCGCGCTATTGTGGGAAATATAGATTGTTATGACGACAGAGGGGATATTCCTCCGGAGCTGTCGGATTATGTTCGCGCGGCGAATGAGCTGGGTGTTTTGAAAGGAGAGAGCAAAACAAAATATTCTCCGAAATCAACCTTCACTCGAAAGGACGCGGCAGATATATTTTATAAGCTTATAAATATAAAATAACGGGAAGGAACACTTATGGTACATATAGGAAACGACTGGGATGAATTGCTTTGCGGCGAGTTTGAAAAGGAATATTATAAGAAATTGAGAACAATATTAAAAAATGAATACGCTCATCATACGGTCTATCCCGATATGTATGACATATTCAATGCGCTCAAATGGACGCCCTATTCCGATGTCAAGGTTGTGATATTCGGTCAGGATCCGTATCACGGTGAGGGGCAGGCGCACGGCTTGTCTTTTTCGGTAAAGAAAGGAATAGATATTCCGCCGTCTCTCGTTAATATATATAAGGAGCTTTCGGACGAATTGGGAACATATATTCCGAATAACGGTTATCTTGAAAAATGGGCAAGACAGGGCGTTCTTTTGTTAAACAGCACGCTCACGGTGCGCGGAGGGCAGGCAAATTCTCATCAATCGATAGGCTGGCGGTTTTTTACCGACCGTGTGACCGAGCTTTTGAATGAACGTGAGGAGGAGGTCATATTTATGTTGTGGGGGAATAACGCAAAGCAAAAGGAAGCGCTTATAACAAATCCCAGGCATATAATACTGAAGGCGGCACATCCGAGTCCGCTGTCCGCGTCACGGGGATTTTTCGGCTGCGGGCATTTTGCCGAGGCTAACAGGATTTTAAGGGAGCGCGGAAAAGATGAGATAGATTGGCAGATAGAGAATACAGAGGAGTAATTTGATGAAGAAATTATTGATATTGGATTCAAACAGCATAATAAACCGCGCATTTTACGGAATACGAATGCTCACAACACGGGAGGGGCTCAGTACAAATGCGGTATACGGGTTTATGAATATTTTGCTGAAGCTGATTTCCGAGCTGGAGCCCGATTATATATGCGCGGCATTTGATGTAAAGCACCCCACATTCCGCCATGAAATGTATGCTGATTATAAAGC
This sequence comes from Oscillospiraceae bacterium, assembly GCA_022508725.1. Taxonomy (GTDB): domain Bacteria; phylum Bacillota; class Clostridia; order UBA1381; family UBA1381; genus JAFLUR01. The sequence goes on along the minus strand of JAFLUR010000031.1, from coordinate 8,785 downwards.
GCAGCGTAAACCCGCGCCGAAAGAGCTTATCGAGCAGTTTGAGCCGGCAAAGGAGATACTGCGCGGAATGAATATAAAAATTCTGGAAAAACCGGGTTTTGAGGCTGATGATATAATAGGAACGGTATCAAGAATATGCAATGAAAATGATGTGGAGTGTTTTATTGCGACGGGGGATAAGGATGATTTGCAGCTTGCGGGCGGTGGAACGAAAATAATATTGACCGTCACAAAAAGCGGAAATAACGAAACGGTTATTTATGACGATGAGGGAGTAAAGGAGAGGTACGGAGTAACGCCGACCGAATTTATCGATGTGAAAGCCTTGATGGGCGATCAGTCGGACAATATTCCCGGAGTGGCGGGAATAGGCGAAAAAACAGCTGTTTCGTTAATATCGAAATACGGCAGTATAGAATATATTTATGATAATATAGACTCGCTTGATATTAAAGGAGCGGTCTTGAGAAAGCTTACCGAGGGCAGGGAGTCCGCGTTTTTAAGCAAAAAGCTTTCTATAATAGACAGACGTGTGCCGATCGAATTTGCGGTGACGGAATGTGAATATACAAGCGAATATAAGCCGGAGCTTTATGAAACGCTCGAAAGACTTGAACTGAAAAGCATAATAAAAAGGCTCGGCATTGTTCCGGGAGAGGCGGAGGAGAAAAAGGATATTTTCGAGGGATTTGTGTTTAGGGAGATCACCTCGGTCGGGGAGCTTGAAAGGCTTGCGGAAACTATCGGCGCGGAGGGCTGTATTTCCGCAGATATCGAGTTTTCGGGGAGCAAATTGACAGCCGCGGGAATTTCTTTCGGCAAAAATTCATATTATATAAGCAATATAAACGAAGATGATATGTTGAGAATACTTTTGCCGGTGCTTGAGAACGGGAATATAAAAAAGACGGTGTGTGATATAAAGTCCGCGCTTGTAAATCTTGACGGAAAGGCTTGCATAAACGGAATTGATTATGATATAGCGGTTGCGTCATATCTGATAGATCCGTCGGTGAGTGAATACAGCTTTGATTATATGTCACAAAAATATCTCGGAATATCGGTTACGGATGAGAGCGGGACCGGTCAGATGTCATTTTTTGAGGAATCGTCCGACTATACACAGAAATGCCGGAAAGTGGCGGCATATGCGATGATAAGGGAAAAAACGGCGGAGATACTGAAAAAAAACAATCAGACAAAGCTGTTTGAGGATATAGAAATGCCGCTTATCAAAGTGCTTGCGGATATGCAGATTGCGGGAATGTATATCGACCGCGGCGCGCTCGGTGAGTTTGCCCAAAAGCTGTCGGAGGGAATAAAGGCTTGCGAGGATAGGATATACGACATGGCGGGAGAGGAGTTCAATATAAATTCGCCGCAGCAGCTCGGAACGGTTCTGTTTGATAAAATGGGGCTGCCGCCGTCGAAAAAAAGCAAAAGAGGATATTCGACAAATGCAGAGGTGCTGGAGAAGCTGAAACCGAAGCATGAAATTATTTCGCATATACTCGAATACCGGCATCTTGCAAAGCTGAAAAGCACATATTGCGACAGCATACTTTCCTTGATAAATACGAAAACGGGCAGAATACATTCGGTATTCAATCAAATGGTAACGGTTACCGGCAGAATAAGCTCAACAGAGCCGAATATGCAGAATATACCGGTTAGGACGGAGCTTGGGCGTGAAATAAGAAAGATGTTTATTGCCGAAAGGGATGACTTTATTCTGGTTGACGCCGATTATTCGCAGATAGAATTGAGGATACTTGCGCATATGTCCGGAGACCGCAATATGATAGACGCGTTTAATTCGGGAGAGGATATACACACCGTAACGGCATCGCAGGTATTCGGAGTCCCGGTATCGGAGGTCACGAAAGCGCAGAGAAGCAATGCAAAGGCGGTCAATTTCGGCATTGTTTACGGAATAGGCGAATACAGCCTTGCGGGAGATCTCAATATAAGCGTTGCCGAGGCTAAAAGGTATATCAATCAGTATCTTGAAAAATACAGCGGCGTAAGGGATTATATGAGTGGAATAAAGGAACGGGCAAAGGCGGACGGGTATGTTAAAACGATGATGAACAGAATAAGGTATATTCCCGAATTGAAATCATCGAATTACAACGTAAGGTCGTTTGGAGAGCGGGCGGCAATGAATATGCCCATACAGGGAACGGCGGCGGATATTATAAAGCTGGCAATGATAAGGGTGCACAAGCGGCTGGCGGAGGGTAAATTCCGGTCAAAGCTTATAATACAGGTGCATGACGAATTGCTGATAGAGACGTGTGTTTCCGAAAAGGAGGAGGTAAAAGCCATTCTCAGAGAGGAAATGGAGAATGCGGCGGAGCTTTCGGTCCCGCTTGTTGTGGATATGTCGGAGGGAAGAAGCTGGTATGACGCCAAATGATAAGAGTGTGATTTTCGGCATAACGGGCGGCTCGGGTTCGGGTAAATCCTATGTTTCGGATATATTCCGCAAAAACGGTTTTTTTATAATTGATGCGGATAAAATCGGTCATCAAATCATAATGCCCGGAAAAAAGGCATATTTTGAATTGATCGAACATTTCGGCAAAAAGATACTGACGGAAAACGGGGAGATAGACCGCGGAACTCTCGGAAAAATCGTATTTTCCGATAATAATGAGCTGAAATTTTTAAATTCCGTCACTCATCCGAGGATATGCGCGGAGATATACGGGCAAGCGGGGGAAAAGGGCGGTATTGTCGGAGCGGACGGGGCGCTTTTGATCGAGTCCGGCTTGAAATGCAGACCGATTATTGCGGTCATTGCCGATAAAAATGTGCGCGCCGAGAGAATAATGCGGCGTGACGGCATAAGCCGGGAGTCGGCGGAGAGCAGGATAAATTCTCAGAAGGACGCCGCGTTTTACAGAAGCCGGTGTGATTATATTATTGAGAATAACAGCGCCGGCAGCGAGGGCGATATTGAAGATAAAATAAAAAAAATTATATATGAATTGAGAGAAAATTATGGTAAAAAATAGAAAGAATATATTGTTTGCATTATTGGCGGCGGCGGTAGTATTAACGGCGACCGTGCCGATTTTAAGGGTAATATATCCGCTGCGATATTACGATATTATAGGAAGTATGTCGGAGAAATACGATCTTGACAAATTTATTGTAATGGGGATAATCAAAGCGGAGAGCAACTATATACATGACGCGCGCTCGCACGTTGCATACGGACTTATGCAGATAACCGAGAATACGGCGCTGGATATAGCCGAAAGAATGAATATCGAAATAACCGAGTCGGACCTTGACAATCCTATGATAAATATTGAAATAGGATGTTATTATCTGAATTTTTTGTATAATTATTACGGTGATATCGATGTTGCGCTTGCGGCGTATAACGGCGGAATGGGAAATGTAAACAGATGGCTGAACGACGATATGTACAGCAGCGACGGAACGGTTCTTCATGACATACCGTTTCCGGAAACAAAGAAGTATGTAAGAAATGTAAACAAATACGCGTGGATATACGGTAAGTTATATCCCGGCTGAAATATTGTCGTAAAATACTTACAATTATCACCTTTTTAGTATAAATAATGTATTATAAAGTGTAGTTTTATTCGTAATTTGTTCATAATTTATTCACTTATTTAAAAACCGTGGAATGATGATTTAAAATTATTGACAAATGATCTGAAAAGTGATATAATGTTTAGTGTAGAAAAAGTGTTTTTTATTGTTTTTGTTTTATGAAAAATAAAGCGTTTTTTAGGAAAGAAAAAATTGTTTTATTGCCCCGAGCAAAAGGACGGATTGTTACGGCAATTCGTCCTTTTGCTTTATTGCCGCATTAAAAAAAGACAGATACGGGTATTTCGTATCCGTCTTTTTTGCATTATGTCCTTTTTATTTTCTTTGACGGTGTTTTCTCAAATTCGGTATCGCGCACGATCAGCCTTGCTATTCGTTTATACGGAGGATATGACAAATTGAGGTCGTCAATAATACCCTGCAGCGTATCCTTTATATTTTCAACTCCCTTGTTAAATTCTTCGTCCGGGAATATTTCGGCTTCGATAACGCCGTCCTTTCCGCGAACAATAATCTCTTTTATAATATCATTGCGGCTGAGCTCGTTTTCGATCTCCTCCGGAGAGATGTTTTCGCCGTTACTCAATATTATAAGATTTTTCTTTCTTCCCGTAATATAAACGAAACCGTCCTCGTCTATATATCCGAGATCGCCTGTTTTCAGCCAGCCGTCCTCAAGAGTTTCCGCCGTTTCCTTCGGCATTTTATAGTACCCCTGCATAACGCTTGTACCCTTTACCCATATCTCGCCGTCCGAAATTTTCGCCTCGCAGTTGGGCATAAGCTTTCCGACCGATTGATTTTTTTGGCAGCCCTCCATATTCGTGCTTATAACGGGCGAACACTCGGTCATTCCGTAGCCTTGGAAAACATCGATACCCATTTCCTTAAATCTGTCTATATATATGGGATCAAGATATGCGCCGCCGCTGAATATCGTTTCGAGCCTTCCGCCGAATACCTGTTTCGCCGCCGCGCCCCTTTGCTCGGGCGGAATATTTCTGAGCCGCGAATACAATGTTTCGAGCATCATGGGAACAAGCAGCATTGTCTGCGGCTTGAACAGGCTCATATTCTTTACCATACGCATCATGGAATCATTTATGCATATTGTCGTCCCCAAAGACAGACTCTTTAAAATATCCATTGAAAAGCAGTAAGCATGGTGTATCGGAAGAACCGTCATTGATACCGTATTCGGCTTGATATGCGTGTCGAGGTTGGTTACGTTTTCGGTAAGATTGAAGTGTGTAAGCATAACGCCTTTGCTTTTTCCGGTTGTTCCCGAGGTAAAGAGGATAGCGCACATTTTATCCTTGTCGATATCGACATCGACGGCGGGATTATCCTCGCTTATCATGCCCGCAACCGACAATTCATCGCCCTCCGTAGGTATATACAGCTTTATTTTGGGGCATATCTCCTTTGCAAGCTCCGCGGTTTTTATATGATTTTTATCGTACACAAAAACCTCCGCATCCGCTCTGTCCAACAGCTCGCATACATTTTCGGGAGAAAGCAGCACATCTATCGGTATTACAACGCCGCCGGAGTTTACCGTGCCGAAATATGATACAATCCATTCATATGACGTTGCGCCTATAATCGCGGTATGCCGGCCGAGAAAGCCCCTTGCGCCGAGAGCTGCCGAAAACGCTTCCGTATCATGCTTCAGATCATCGTATGTTTTCTCCGCGATTTCGTCTCCGCGCTTATATCTGAAAGCCGGATTTTTGCCGTATTGCTCCGCGGCATAATTTAAAATATCCTTTATCGTTTCCATATTAAGTTATCCTTTCCGGAAATACCGGACGGTATTTCTCAACAATCAATACCCCTTGACGGGCAGCTTGTTCATGTCTGTTCTTTATCGGTCAAAGAGAAACGTGTTTTCTCAGCTCTTTTTAATGCTTTTAATATATTCCACAACCTCTCCGACCGTGCGGAGCTTTATAACTTCACTTTCTTCCGCTTCGACTCCGAACGCATCCTCCACCGCGCCGAGAAAGCTCATAAAATCGTATGAATTAAAGCCCAGATCCTCAATAAACCTTGACTCCGGCTTTATATTGTCCTTATCCGCATCCACAAATTCGATTATAATATCTTTTAATTTCTCTGTCATTATGAAACCCCTTTCTTATAACAATTATACATTACATTTTCAGTGTATTATCCGCAAATGCCGCCGGTAACTCCCGCAGCTTCCGGCTTTAAATAAACTTACGATATATCAAACATTATCCAAAATCTCGCCTATTGGTCTTTCCGGGTCTTTCAATGCTTCAAATAAAATTCTGCATACATAGTAATACAAATATTCAAGCTTTTCCTCGGATATTCCGCTCGGCTGATATTCAAAATTGAAATCAAGTCCGTTATCGAAAGGTCTGTGCATGACCGTAAGATACAATATCTGAGCGGCGGCGCCGTTGGAATACCAGCGTGTGCGATACTCGATATCGCTTATAAGTGACAGTGAATTGTCGTCTTTGAGAGTGAGCGGCTGATAGGTAAGACTCATCGGTTCATACGCCTGTCCGGGCTTGAGATTGTAATACTTTGCTCTGTCATCGAGGAATTTTACGGGGTTATAATTCGCGTGACGGAAAAGCTGACTCTGTTTTTCTTTCATTATTTCAAGGCCCTCCAGGAATGATTTGTCGCGACCTATTATCGTTCTGCACGGGAACGGATGTATTCTTGTTCCGCCGGAACGTTTTTCCTTTAATGTGGCGCGTCTTGCTATAGCCATTTGAACAGACACATCGTCAACGTAATTGAACTTTTGAAAATATGTCCTGAGTCCCATCATTAAAAGCGCCGCCATCGAGACCTTGTAATCCTCGCAGAATTTCATAAGCTTGTCGGACGGCTCTTTTTCAAGGCTGAATACCTTTATTGCCGCGCTCATATCGCTGCTGACGTTTGTAACGGCTCTTGTTTGGGCGCCGTATTTTGCGCGTTCCGCTCTTATTTTGCTTATTCCCTCGGCAGCGCAGAATATAGGCTCCGACTCCTTTATAAGCTCATCAAAAAATTTTTCGTCTCTTGCGCTTGCGGCGTTTCCCGCCTCATAAGCCAGATCCTTTTCAAGCTGCTCGATATATGACGCTGTTTCTTTCGGGAATTCCACCTCTTCATACATCATGCTGCAATATATTTCTATTACGTCTCTCAAGAAGAGTATGAGAGCCTGCGCGTCCATTGTAAGATGGCTTACAAGCAGATAAATTCCGAAAAATCCCTCCGGCATACTCAGCATTACGATCCTGTTCATGGGTGTGTTATACAGCTTGAACGGAGTGGAAGTCCATGCGTGAAGATCCCGGTCTATATCCTCGCGGCTTCTTTGGGAAAAATCGTAATATTCCGCTTTTTTTCTGCTCTTTGCGGCGATATACTGTCCTATCTCGCCCTCCTTTTCACCCTTTACAAATCGTATTCTCGTGCTTTCGTTCCTTTCGCAGGCCTTTGAGATTGCCTTGGCGAGAACATCCTTATCTATATCGTATTTTATCTCCAAAAATGTTCCTATATTGAGTACCTCTTTTTTTGAGCATACCTGATATGTGTAAAGCATAAGCTTTTGAGATGTTGTAAGCGGATAGATTTTTTTATCGGTTTCTTTTCCGTCGGTTTTCGTTGTTTTTTTCTTATTCATAAAATTGTTCCTTTCGGGTTTGTTTATTATTTCAGGGATTCCGTAAATTCCGTAATTTTAGCCTCGTATCGTTCGGGGTCTTTATAATATGATTCCGCGTGAGATGCGCCCTCTATTATCAGCTTGTCCTTCGGGGAGGCGCAATTTTCATAAATCTCATCGCACATAAAGCTCGGCACGAAATTATCCGCGCTGCCGTGGATAAACAATATCGGTACCTTTGCCTTTTTCACCTCTTCGGCGGAATTACATTCCTTTAATCCGTATCCGGCGCGCTTTTTGCAAAGGCGGTCGCTTATATTCATGATGGGAAACGGACTTATGTGATACATTGTTTTAAGGACCCATGAAAATACATCCCATGCCGAGGTGAAAGCGCAGTCGGATATAATGCCCTTGACATTTTCGGGCAGATCGAGTCCGGACATCATAAGCACCGTCGCGCCGCCCATCGATGTTCCGGTAAGAAGTATTTCGGTATTTTCGCCCAAGCGCTTCTTTATATATTCGATCCATTCAAGTCCGTCAAATCTGTCAAGGCAGCCGAACCCGATATATTCTCCCTCGCTCTCGCCGTGAGCTCTTGCGTCGGGGCAGAGCAGGCTGTAGCCTTTCTTCGCATAAAATTTTGAAATTGCCTTGAAATCGCTTCCCGAGCTTGTGTATCCGTGGAAGCATATGACGGTTTTGCTTTCGTCGCCTATGGGGGTATAATATGCGTGAAGCTTTAATCCGTCACGGGAGGTTATATACACATCCTCTTTTGTTGTATTCTCCTCAATCCATTTGCCTCTCTCCTGCATCATGGGCATATATTTATCCCAGTCCGTGCCGGACATTTTCATTGTGCGTTCGGTTTTGGCATTTTGCCGCATAAGCGTACGGCGCAAAAAGTATTCGCTCAAACCGTAGCTCCCGGCGGCGCCGGCAACCGCCAAAATACCGGCTCCGGCAAAAATTTTTTTTATCATGCAAAGACCTCCTTAACTGTCAGATATCTTTCCTTTGGGTGAGAATATCCTTAACGGCTTCGTCGAAACAGGCTATTTTTTCCGTTGTGAATTTGAGTGTTTCTATTGTATCGGTGATTTTCCGTTCGACAAAATCGCAGTACTGCCGCATAAGTGCGCGTCTTTCTTCAACCGTGGACTCGCCTTTCATATACAAATCCATATAATCGCGTATATTCTTTATGGGCATATCAATATCTCTGAGGCATATTATAAGGCGAATTACTTCGATATCCTTATCATCGTAAATACGAACGCCTTTGCTGCGTTTAACGAATGGGGTAAGTCCTTCCTTTTCATAATATCTGAGAGTATGGATCGAAACTCCCAGCATATTTGCCGCTTGTGTTATTTTATACATAGCCGTATCTCTCCCGTTGAGCCTCTTTATTATAAGTATATACCATAGAGTGTACTCTATGTCAATAGATATTTTTAAAATTATTGGAAAAAGAGCGGATTATCAGAGCCTGTTCAGTATTCCTCCAATCGTTGGATTTTTGAGTGGATTTTTCTGCCG
>JAFLUR010000309.1 GCA_022508725.1 Oscillospiraceae bacterium | reverse complement strand
AAAAATAATACTGTCGTAGGAAAAATGCGTACAGATTCCGACGGTTATTATAATTTTGAATTACCGGTGGGTGAATATATTGTTAAGATTACAAAGGGAGGCTTCAAAAGCGCAAAAATTGCCGTCGGAATTACCGAAGATACAACGGTTTACAATGAAACTTTCCTAATGCTGGGAGTTGGTATCAATACGGGATATGCAAACGGAGTGATTACCGATGCAATATCCGGACAAGCTGTGGACAATGTTTTAATTAAAATGAGGTCAAGTTGGAATAATAAAGACGGAAATGTGCTGCATACCATATCAACAAATGAAAACGGATATTATGAGATTTCGTTTGCTCCCGGATTTTATACGCTGGAATATTCAAAGGAGGGTTATATAACCGGATATAAAAATATAATAATTGGTATTATTGATTTTGAAGCTCAAAATGCCGTTATTTCTCCCGAAATGCCCGATGACGGTGAATTTAGGATCGTTTTGTCATGGAGCAGAGCGCCAAAGGATTTGGATTCACATTTGACCGGTCCTACGGTTGACGGTGGCAGATTCCACTTATATTACAAGTATGCGAATACAAACAACAGAAACGCAAATTCCGGATATTATCAGTTGGATCTGGATAACACCGATATTGTTTCAAAGCCCAATATACCGGAAACAACGACTATAGTTACACAATTGGACGGAGTTTATAGGTATTCGGTGCATGATTATACGAACCGCGGAAATGCGAACAGCGAGGCTATGTCGCAGTCAAATGCGACGGTGAATGTATATAAGGGTTCGGTATTGGTAGCTACCTATCATGTACCGCAAAATGTCAAAGGATCTGTATGGACGGTTTTTGAGCTGTCCGGGAATGAAATAACGCCGATAAATAAAATGGGTAACGGTTTAGAGGATGATATAAGTAAATTTTAAAATTTTCAAAAGTAAATATAAGACAAAAAGTTATATAAATAATATAAAACAAGCCTCCCCGGTGAAAATTATCATGGAAATAATTTTCACCGGGGAGGCTTTTTCGGAATACCAAAGTGTCAAAAATTTCTCAACTATTTATTTTGGTATTCCACAATTCTTTGAAAAAGGTGGAAGGGTTCCACCAGTTCATAACGATGGTGGAAGATACAATCAAACTATCAAGGAGATTTGTCTATATGGTAAAAAGTACCAATTAGATTCAATCATACAGAAAGGCTGTCATCCCTAATTGAATTGTTTTGGGGGAACAGCCTATATTTATTAAATTTACATTATTTTTTCAATAGGTTCTTTAGCACGCCACGCTTCTTCTTCAAGTTTATCCATGTCGAGAACAAGGTAACTTTTACCATTGTATTTTTTTACATTTTTCTTATTGCTGCGACTGTTGTATCCTTGTGATATACCGCGTTCCGAAAAATATGAAGACAATTTTTTTGCTGATACATTTATTGGATATTCGCTTTTCAAAGCAGATATAAGCTTGGAATATGTTATGTACATAATACCGTCATATCTTTCAAAGCAATCACTGTTCTTTTTATCGTATGATATTTTTCCTACAGCCAACAGATGTTTGATTGCCATGCAATAATTGATGTCCTCCGAGTTGATTCTTTTCTGTTCCATTACTTTAGTATGTAATCGGATTATTTCAGAAATACTGTTTGTTACTGTTTTATCCATCTTTTTGGCTGTATCCTCTGCCATAACGCCTTTTTCTATAGCATAATCACATATAATACGGAATATGCAGTTCAGCAAAAATCCCGTTTCGTATACTCGCTCAAAACGCCCATTATGTGTATCTGAACCTTTACGAAATTCTTCAAAATCTCTCTTGATACGCACTATTATTTCATAATAGTGTGAACAAAGATACTTTATAAAATAATAATAAAAGGTTGAAACCAACAAGGGTTCTTTCTGCATGGGAGTAAGCGCTTCACTGCTTACCGCGTCTTTAATATGTACTATAAAGCACCGTCCCAGATCCGTAATACTGTCGATAAGATACTCTGCCGTAATTACAAGCTGTGCATTGACCGGACATTGCGCTTTCATATTTTGACGCGGTGAATTATCGGCGTAGTTTCTCAATATGGAACGGAGATTTCTCTCCGCTTCACGTTTCATTTTAGGATCCGGATTACGAAACAGATCGTCCAGAATAAATATACAGTCTTTGTTTTCCGCAAGCAGTTTTTCAAGCGTCGGAAATGAGCTGTTGACTCGCGTCATGCTTGTCGTTGAATCGGAAATAAGTTCAGAGCGATTATACAGGCGAGTACACAGCGTTGTAAGCGTTGTCTTACGATTCTGAGTTTCTCCTACTACATATATTGCGCTTGCGGGACGTATACCCGCTTTAAGTATCAGATGACGCATAACTCCCATAGCGCCCGAAAGGAAAATAACAGGACTGTAACGAACGTCGATATTCATCGTATCAAACGCACCTTTGATAGCTCTGCGTTCACTGCAATCGTGCAATGTTTCAAGTCTGTACTTTTGTGCAAGCATAGGGGAGGGTGTATAATTTTCCGGGTTGGCGGATATAACGAGGTTGCCGGCATTGTAGCAGACTTTATCGCCATTATCATACCATCCGAGTTTGTCCAAAACAATATTCTCTTTAGAGTTAAGCGTTGCTGCCTGCATTTTGATGTCATGCACAATCTTCTTATGTGCATTAGGTATCAAATCATTTACAACGAAGGCATGACTGATTTTTCCGAAATCCAGATTCTCCAATTCTTCATATGGAATTGTTTTACAAACAGAAAATAAAGAGTTCTCAATTTTCAGCTCTAACTCTGTAGTTGTATTATTACCCGAAAAATCCATAATCTTTTTTACAGATACAACTGTATATGTAAAATTAGCA
>JAFLUR010000308.1 GCA_022508725.1 Oscillospiraceae bacterium | reverse complement strand
TCTTTTTTATGTAATTTCCGTCGCGGAACACTTTTTTATATATCCCGTCATGCCCGGAATAAAAACAGCTTTTTTCTCCGTCGTTATCATTTATAATATACGGCATAAGTAAGACTCCTTTCCGGTTTGTCGATCCCCGATTAAATCCCGAAGAATTTATGCGAAGAAGCTTCTTGCGAAAGTCAACCGACCGACTCCCCGATTTTCCCGCATACAATAATATATGCCTCTTTCCGGGCGGATATTACGCAAAAGATATTACGGCGGAAAATGCATTTTTTTACTTTGCGGGCGCATAGGTTTCCCATCGGACGGCAAAAATATTTTTATGTGTTTAAATAAGAATATGCCCGGTGCCGTTTTTTTTTATTGTTTTCTGTTTTTGCCCCTATTTTATCAAGTTAAATATAGACAAACTCAGAAAAATATTGTACAATATATTTATGACACTGCTGCGGAACGCGGTATTTCAAATAAAGCATGAAAGGATTGATGTTAATGGGAATGACCATGACACAGAAAATTTTGGCAAAAGCGGCGGGACTCGATTCTGTTTCGGCAGGCGAGCTTATTATGGCTGAATTAAGCCTCGTACTCGGAAATGATATAACCTCACCCGTTGCCATAAATGAATTTGCAAAGATCGGTGCCGGAAATGTGTTCGATAAAACCAAAATAGCGCTTGTTCCGGATCACTTTACACCCAATAAAGATATAAAATCGGCTCAGCAGGCAATGAAAGTCCGCAAATTCGCAAAAGAGATGGATATTCTTAACTACTTTGAAGTCGGTGAAATGGGCATAGAACACGCGCTTCTTCCCGAAAAGGGACTTGTCGTCGCGGGCGATGTTGTAATAGGCGCCGATTCACATACCTGTACCTACGGTGCGCTGGGCGCATTCAGCACGGGTGTGGGTTCCACCGATATGGCGGCGGGCATGGCGTCGGGAAAGGCTTGGTTCAAGGTTCCCGAGGCGATAAAATTCAATCTTACCGGCAAATTCAACGAAAACGTAAGCGGAAAGGACCTTATTCTTCACATTATCGGAATGATAGGCGTTGACGGCGCGCTTTACAAGTCTATGGAATTTACCGGCGAGGGTATGCGCAATCTCACCATGGACGATCGTTTCACAATCGCAAATATGGCTATCGAAGCGGGTGCAAAGAACGGTATATTCGAGGTTGACGACATCACAATTCAATATATGAAAGAACATTCCGATAAGGAATATACGATATTCAAGGCGGATGAGGACGCGGTATACAGCCGCACCATAGATATCGATCTCTCAAAGGTGCCGCACACCGTATCATTCCCCCATCTTCCCGAAAATACAAGAACCCCCGAAAATTGGGGAGATGTAGCCATTGATCAGGTCGTAATAGGCTCATGCACAAACGGCAGACTCAGCGACCTGCGCGCGGCGGCAAAAATTCTCAAGGGCAGAAAGGTCAAAAAAGGAATACGCGTCATAGTATTCCCGGCTACTCAAAAGATTTATCTTGACGCTTTAAAAGAGGGCATACTTTACGATCTTGTCGAGGCGGGCGCAACCATCTCCGCTCCGACCTGCGGACCGTGTCTGGGAGGTCATATGGGTATTTTGGCGGAGGGCGAAAGATGCGTTGCAACGACAAACCGTAATTTCCTCGGACGCATGGGACACGTTGAAAGCGAAGTTTATCTTGCATCTCCGCAGGTTGCGGCGGCAAGCGCGGTTCTCGGAAGAATTGCGGCGCCGTCCGAATTGCAATAAAGCGCGGATTTATCAATCGGAAATATTAAAAATATCGAACGGAAAGGCGGCTGATATAAATGGAGGCTAAGGGAACAGTAATTAAATACGGCGACAATATAGATACCGATGTTATCATACCGGCAAGGTATTTGAACACCTCGGTCCATGCCGAGCTTGCAAAGCATTGTATGGAGGATATCGATACCGAGTTTGTGAACAAGGTAAAGCCCGGCGATATTATGGTCGGCGGACGCAATTTCGGCTGCGGCTCATCCCGCGAGCACGCGCCCATCGCGATAAAAGCAAGCGGAATCTCATGCGTCATAGCGGCGGATTTTGCAAGAATATTTTTCAGAAATTCAATAAATATCGGACTTCCGATCCTCGAATGTGCGGAAGCGTCCGGGGATATCGAAGAGGGTAATGAGGTTCATGTCAATTTCGACACGGGCGTTATAACAAACATAACAAAGAACAAAACCTACAAAGCCGCGGCATTTCCTCCTTTTATGCAGGAGATCATAAATGCGGGCGGTCTTATAGAAAAAATCAAAAAGGAGGGTTAATATGTCGGAATACAATATTGCGCTTATACCCGGTGACGGAATAGGTCCCGAGATCGTTTCGGGTGCGGTCACCGTTCTTAACAAAACAGGTGAAAAATTCGGTCATAAGTTTAATTATACGGAAGTCGATATGGGAGGTATCGCCATTGATAAGCACGGAACGAGCCTGCCCGACGAAACCGTCGAGATATGCAAAAAGTCGGACAGTGTCATTCTGGGCGCCGTCGGCGGACCCAAATGGGATAACGTTCCCGCGGAGATACGTCCCGAAACGGGTCTTTTGGGCATAAGAAAGGCTCTGGGACTCTATTCGAACCTCCGTCCGGCAATACTCCGTCCGCAGCTTAAGGACGCATCGCCCTTAAAGGACAGAATAATCGGAAACGGCCTTAACGTGATGGTCGTAAGAGAGCTTACGGGCGGAATTTATTTCGGTGAAAAGACAAAAGCCGAGGACGGCAGCTGGGCGTCGGATGTTGAAAAATATACAGTCGGTGAGATAGAGAGAATAGCAAGAGTCGCATTCGATACGGCTATGCTCCGCGGCAAAAAGCTCACATCCGTCGATAAGGCGAATGTTCTCGA
>JAFLUR010000307.1 GCA_022508725.1 Oscillospiraceae bacterium | reverse complement strand
TCAGAGGCTGCCGGCGGAGATACGGATATATATGTTACGGATGACAATATTTTTGCCGGTCTGTGCGACACGCAGACTCCGCAGGGGATTCTGTGCGTTATGCGTATGCCGGAGAGGGAGCCGGATTATTCACCCGGCAAAAAATATGTATACTGTGACCGCATAACCGACCCCGGAAATCTCGGAACAATAATACGGACCGCGGACGCGGGAGGCATCGACGGAATTCTGCTTTCCCCCGGCTGCGTCGATCTGTATTCCCCCAAAACGGTGCGCTCGAGCATGGGTTCGTTTTTTCATATCCCGGTCCGGGAAAACGTAACGATCCGAGAGCTTGCCGTATTTTCGGAAAAGGGATACCGTATACTCAGCGCGGTCCTCGGAGAGAACGCAATCGATTACCGCAGCGCCGATTATTCCGGCTCGGTCATAATCGCATTGGGCAACGAGGCAAACGGAATATGCGAGGAACTTAAGCAAATAACCTCTCAATTTATAAAAATACCCGTTTTGGGCAAAGCGGAGTCGTTGAATGTATCAATAGCCGGCGCAATTCTTATATATGAAATTGTGCGAAATACACAAAAATAAAAAAATCTTTGACAACCGTTCAATTTTGTAGTAGTCTTATATTGTGTATCGGCATTGTTTACGGAACACTCCGGGAAATGCAGGATATTTGATTTACCTATTGAAAAGAGGCAGATTCAGTATGGATGATAAGCTTTTATGGGTATGGCTTACGGAACGTATGCATCGTTCAAGCCGCACGATAACCGAGTTGATGTCGATATTTGACGATGTCGGTGAGATTTACGCGAAAACCGACTTTAAGGATATCGATTTTCTGACCCCCGCGCAAAGGTCGGCGCTCGAAAACAAAAGCCTGGACGAAGCAAACAAAATCTTGGAAAAAATCAAAATGACAGGCGCGGATATTCTCGTGTATTCCTCTCCCGATTATCCGGATATGCTGAGGAAAACGGACGAACCGCCCTATGTTCTTTATATAAAAGGAGAAATAATGAAATGGGACCGCCTTATGCCGATAGCGGTAGTCGGAACACGCAGCTGTACCGACTACGGACTTAACGCGGCATGGGCGATATGCACGGGTCTTGCGCGCTCCGGCATCACTATCGTAAGCGGAATGGCGCGGGGTCTTGATTCGGTCGCGGCGGCAGCGGCGATAAAGGCAGGCTGCAAAACAATAGCCGTTCTCGGATGCGGTTTGGATATTGTTTATCCTCCGGAAAACGACCGGCTTATGGAAGCCGTAACCAAGCACGGCGCCGTTATAACCGAATATCCGCCGTCCACACCGCCCCGCGGAAGCCACTTTCCGGTGCGGAACCGTATAATCAGCGGACTTTCCCGCGGTACTCTTGTTATTCAGGCGCCTCTGCACAGCGGCGCTCTCATCACGGCAAACTACGCTCTCGATTCGGGAAAGGATGTTTTTGCCGTTCCCGGCGATATCAACTCGCCGCAGAGCCGCGGTACAAATATGCTTATAAAAACGGGCGCCAAGCTTGTCGAAAGCTCTGCGGATATATTGTGTGAGTACAGAGCCGAAATCGAACTGCTCAAATCGGAAATAACCCGCGGCAAAAGCGCGGATCTTGATTTTGAATATGAACCCGCTCCGTCCGATAACGGAGGAGGCGGAAAGAACAAAACGGAGAAAAAATCGGGCGCTGCGAAGAAGAAAACCGTAAATAACGAGAAAAATATAAGTATAGATGATGAACGCTACAGCGGACTTGACGATGACGAAAAAAGCATAATCGCACAGCTTATAAAAAGCAATATGCATATTGACGATATAAAACGGAATACAGATATAACGATAGAAAAGCTGACCACCAAGCTTACCGTTCTTGAAATGCGCGGATTTATAGTTCAGATGCCCGGCAAGCTGTTTAGGATAAATATATAGGGAAACACCGAATAAATGAAGCAGCAAAAAACAATTCCGCCGACGGCAAAAAACCGGTGTGAATGAGTGCGCCTGCGCCAAAAAATAAGCGTATATTTTTCGTAAATCAAGATTATTTTCAGTGTTTCCGCAAGAAAGGAATATCCGCGAAAAAGGGAGGATAAAAAATGGGAAAAAAGAAACTTCTTATAGTTGAGTCACCCGCAAAAGCGGGAACCATAAAAAAATATCTCGGAAGGGATTACAATGTGATAGCGTCGATGGGTCATGTTATCGATATGCCGAAAAGTCAGCTCGGAATTGAGATAGAAAACGGATTTGAGCCGAAATATATCACTATCCGCGGCAAGGGCAAGCTTCTCACTCAGCTGAAAAAAGAGGCTAAGGCAAGCGAAAAGGTATATCTTGCGACCGACCCCGACCGCGAGGGAGAGGCTATAAGCTGGCATCTGGCAAATGCTCTTAATATAGATCAAAATTCACTCTGCCGCGTGACCTTTAACGAGGTCACAAAAACCGCCGTAAAGAATGCGATAAAATCTCCGCGCAGCATAGATATGGACCTTGTAAACGCGCAGCAGGCAAGACGTGTTCTCGATCGTATCATAGGCTATCAGATAAGTCCCATTTTATGGGATAAGGTCAAAAAGGGATTGAGCGCCGGACGGGTACAGTCGGTCGCCGCAAGACTTATATGCGACAGAGAAGAAGAAATAGAAAATTTTGTACCGGTTGAATACTGGAGCGTTCACGCCGAGCTTACCGACGGGAAGAAAAAATTTTCCGCAAAATATTACGGCGAAAACGGAAAGGAAACCAAGCTGCCCACAGGTGAGGACGCGCGCAGAATAATCGAGGATATCAAAGAAAAGGATTTCTCCGTCACCGCTTTGAAAAAAGGCGAGCTGAAAAAAAATCCGCCGCCGCCCTTTACAACAAGCTCCATGCAGCAGGACGCGTCGAGA
>JAFLUR010000306.1:168-2920 GCA_022508725.1 Oscillospiraceae bacterium | reverse complement strand
GACCAACCCGGGCTGCATGGGTGAGCAATAAAACGAAGTTTTATGACCAACCCGCAGAAAGCCGAATTATTTTTTGATATTGATTTATTCGGTATTTCCTAAAATATTACGTTTGATCGGGATTTTAAGAAAGGAAGGATCAGTATGTCATCTTATTATACGGAAAAAGCGAGAAACGCTCTTACATTGGCTCATGAAAGCGCTTGTGAGCTGGGACATGATTATATAGGCTCCGAGCATTTGCTTTTGGGACTGATAAAAGAGAATACCGGAGTTGCCGCCGTAATGCTCGCAAATGCGGGAGTTTATGCGGACGCGGTTATCGAAAAGGTGGAAACAATGATAGGACGCAGAAATCCTATAGACGTAAATACACAGATAGCTCTTACGCCGAGATCGAAGAATATACTTGAAATAAGTCTTTATGAGGCAAACAGATTGGGGCATAACTATATCGGAACAGAGCATATACTTATGGCGATAATCAAAAACGGCAGTAATGTTGCGGCTAAAATACTTGATGAGCTCGGCGTTAATCCGAATACCTTTTATTATGAAATAATCAGCGCGGTGAATACCGGAAACAGGGAATATTCATATAACAACAATTCTTTCGGAATGAAAACGGACGGAAACAAAAAGGGCGGAAATACGCCCACTCTCAATAAATTCGGACGTGATTTCACAAAGCAGGCGAGTGAGGGAAAATTCGATCCGGTTATAGGCAGAGATAAGGAAATAGACAGGGTTATTCAAATTCTGAGCCGGCGCACAAAAAACAATCCCTGCCTTATAGGCGAACCCGGAGTGGGAAAAACGGCTGTAGCGGAGGGACTTGCGCAGAAAATAATCGAGGGAAACGTTCCGGAAACTCTTAAAAAGAAGCGTCTTGTCACACTGGATCTGTCCTCGATGGTTGCTGGGGCAAAATACCGCGGTGAATTTGAGGAAAGACTGAAAAAATGTGTTGAGGAGGTAACGAACGCCGGTAACGTAATATTGTTTATAGATGAAATTCATACGATTGTCGGAGCGGGTTCGGCTGAGGGGGCGATAGACGCATCCAATATACTCAAGCCGTCGCTTGCAAGGGGTGAAATTCAGCTTATAGGCGCAACCACGATCAAAGAGTACCGGAAGTATATCGAAAAGGATTCCGCTCTTGAAAGAAGATTTCAGCCTGTTGAGGTAGGGGAGCCTTCAACGGAGGAGGCGTATGATATTCTTATCGGAATAAGGGATAAATATGAGGCGCATCACAGTGTGAAAATTTCCGACTCGGCTCTGAAAGCGGCGGTTGAACTGTCGTCAAGATATATTACCGACAGATTTCTTCCGGATAAAGCGATCGATCTTGTGGATGAGGCGGCGTCCAAGAAAAGACTTTTAAATCTTACCGCGCCCAAGGATTTAAAGGAGCTGGAGGATAGGCTTGAACAAATCGAAAAGGAAAAGCAGGAAGCGATCATAGCTCAGGATTTCGAAAAGGCGGCAAAGCTGCGGGATACCGAAAAGGAATTAAAGGAAAGCTTTAATTCGCAAAAGGAAAATTGGAAGGATAATTCCGAAAAAAACGAGCAGATCGTGGATGAAGAGGATATAGCCGGGATAGTTTCCGACTGGACGGGTATTCCGGTAAAGAAGCTGGAAGAGGCTGAGAGCGAAAAGCTTAAAAATCTCGAATCGGTACTTCATGAAAGAGTTATAGGTCAGAATGAAGCGGTGAACGCGGTTGCGAGGGCCATAAAGAGAGGAAGAGCGGGACTGAAGGATCCCAAACGTCCGACCGGTTCGTTTTTGTTCCTCGGTCCTACGGGAGTGGGAAAGACCGAGCTTTCAAAGGCGCTTGCGGAGGCCATGTTCGGAAGCGAGGATGCGATGATAAGGGTGGATATGTCGGAATATATGGAGAAACATTCGGTATCGAAATTTATCGGTTCGCCTCCGGGGTATGTTGGCTTTGAGGAGGGCGGACAGCTTACCGAGAAGATACGCAGACATCCGTACAGTGTACTGCTGTTTGATGAAATCGAAAAAGCGCATCCTGATGTATTCAATATCATGCTGCAAATTCTTGAGGACGGTATCCTTACCGATGCTCAGGGAAGAAGGATCGATTTCAGAAATACCGTTGTTATCATGACCTCAAATCTCGGCGCAAAGAATATATTGGGCAATACGTCGAGGCTCGGTTTCGGGCAGAAGAACGACGAAACGCAGAATATCCGCGAAAAGGTTCTTGATGAAGTGAAAAGAACATTCAAGCCGGAATTTTTGAACAGAATAGACGAGATGATAGTGTTTGAAAGACTTACCGAGGAGAATATCCGGGATATAGCCCGTCTTATGCTTTCGGTATTGAAGCAGCGTCTTGCCGAGAATGACATAGCCGCTGTATTCAGCGATGATTCGATCAAAAAGATAGCAAAGAGCGGATTTGATCCGGTATACGGCGCAAGACCGTTAAGACGCGCGATACAGAGTGAAATAGAGGATATGCTCTCCGAAAAGATAATTAACGGAGAAGTGAAAAAAGGAAAGAATATAGAGGTGGATGTTGAAGAGGATAAATTTGTTGTGAAACAATAACCGACCGATATTAAGGAAACACCGAATAAATCAATGTCAAAAAATAATTCGGCTGTCTGCGGGCTGGTCATAAAACTTCGTTTTATTGCTCACCCATGCAACCGGGGTTGGTCATAAAACTTCGTTTTATTGCTCACCCATGCAACCGGGGTTGGTCATAAAA
>JAFLUR010000306.1:0-68 GCA_022508725.1 Oscillospiraceae bacterium | reverse complement strand
CTTCGTTTTATTGCTCACCCATGCAACCGGGCGAAAAACCGGTGCGAACGCGTGCGCGCTTGCGCTAA
>JAFLUR010000305.1 GCA_022508725.1 Oscillospiraceae bacterium | reverse complement strand
CCGCTCAATACCGTGCTGCTTGATATACTTTTGGTCGTTAATATTACCATAGCGCTTACAATATTGATCACTACGCTTTATATCAATGAGCCGTTGGAAATGTCTATTTTTCCGCCGCTGCTCCTTCTTACTACTATTTTCCGTTTGGCGCTTAATATATCGTCAACGCGTCTTATACTCGGAAACGGAGGAGATGCGGGAACGGTGATCGAAACCTTCGGTCATTTTGTTATAGGCGACAATATAGTTGTCGGAGTCGTTATATTTCTTATAATCATAGTAATTCAGTTTTTGGTTATCACAAGAGGTTCGGAAAGAGTATCGGAGGTTGCGGCAAGATTTACGCTCGATGCAATGCCGGGTAAGCAGATGTCGATAGACGCCGATTTGAATACGGGTATAATAGATGAGCGCGAGGCAAAGGAAAGACGTGAAAAGATCCAAAAGGAAGCGGATTTTTACGGATCCATGGATGGTGCGAGCAAGTTTGTAAAGGGCGATGCCACCGTAAGTATTATAATCACCTGTATAAATATAATAGGCGGTATAGTTATAGGTATGCTGTCCGGTACGGGTATGACCGGAAGTGAGATAGTAAGGGTATATACACTTGCAACGGTGGGTGACGGTCTTGTCAGTCAGCTGCCGGCGCTGCTTATATCAACCGCTACCGGTATCGTTGTTACAAGAAGCGCGTCCGATAATGATATGGGTAAGGATATATCAAAGGCATTTACCACACATCCGTTTGTGCTTATGATCACAGGCGGTATGCTCGTATTTTTGAGCCTCATTCCCGGACTGCCCAAAATCCCCATTATTGTAACGGGTATTTTTCTGATAGGTCTGGGATATACGGTGAACAGAAGGATGCGGTTTAACTTTGATATGGAGCTTCAGCGCGATCAGGAAATGAAAGCGCAGGAAATAAGAAAACCGGAAAATATTGTAACGCTTTTGAATGTCGATCCGATAGAGATGGAATTCGGCTACAGTATAATCCCGCTTGCCGATGTAAACAAGGGCGGAGATCTGCTTGACAGGGTCGTTATGATACGTCGTCAGTGCGCGATGGAGCTCGGAGTTATCATTCCGCCTATCCGTCTCAGGGATAATATTCAGCTTGAACCCAGCGAATATGTTGTAAAGGTAAAATCCATAGAGGTCGCGCGCGGAAGCGTTATGGTTGACAGATATCTTGCGATGAATTCGTCAAATTCGGACAAAGAGGTCGTGGGAATCGAAACGGTAGACCCCGCATTCGGACTGCCGGCGCTGTGGGTGGATAATACCGAGAGAGAAAAAGCGGAAATGTACGGATATACCATAGTCGATCCTCCGTCGGTAATAGCAACGCATCTTACAGAGGTGGTAAAGCGTTACAGCTATGAGCTTCTCGGCAGACAGGATGTACAGCTTTTGCTTGATAATCTGAGAGAAAAACAGCCCGCGCTGGTTGACGATGTGGTACCGAGCGCCGTTACGGTGGGAGATCTTCAGAAAATTTTGTCCAATCTCCTGCGTGAAGGTATATCTATCAGAGATTTGGGAACAATACTTGAAACTCTGGGTGATTACGGAGATAAAATTCATGATACGGAAATTCTTACCGAATATGTGCGTCAGGGATTAAGGCGCGCAATAACGCAGAAATATGCGCCCGAAAGATCGGTTCGCGTAATTACCGTCGCGCCGCATCTCGAACAGACCATTATGGACAGTATCCAAAGAAGCGATCAGGGTTCATATTTGAGCCTGGAGCCGCAGATGATACATAATATATTCAAAAGTCTGAGAGAGGCGCTTGAAAAGGTTATGTCCTTCGGCATACAGCCGGTAGTTCTGACAGCGCCGCAGATAAGAGTACATTTCAAACACCTTACCGAACAGATGGCACCTGACCTGGTGGTTCTGTCCTACGGAGAGCTTGAGCAGAATATAGAAATACAGTCCGACGGTGTAGTCAGCATATAACATATGACCGGAGAAGATACATAATCAAATAAGGAGCATATATCAAGCACCTTACCGAGCAGCCGGAATCCGGTCGGGCGATTTTATCCCAAGGAGAGCTTGACCGGAATACAGAAATACAGTCCGGCGGCGCAGCCGGCATATGGTAAGATAACCGGAGAAGATACATAATCAAATAAGGAGCATATATCAAGCACCTTACCGGGAAGCCGGACCGGTTAGCGGTTATATCCCGCAAAGAGCCTCACAGAAACGGTCCGACGGTATAGTTAGCATATAGGAAGGTAAAAGGTATGATTTTAAGAACATATATAGTCAACGATATGCAGGAGGGTATGGAGCAGATAAAAAGAGAGCTTGGTCTTGACGCTGTCATACTCAGTACAAAGGAATATAAAAAAAAGGGCATAAAGGGTTGGTTTTCAAAGCCTAAACTCGAGATAGTCGCGGCTTACGATCCGGATGACCGCATTTCCGTAAAGAGCAGGGAAAGAAGATCCGCACAGCCCGTGCAGCGTAAAACGGCATCCCAAAGAAACACGAACGGAAGCGGCATATCATCCGAGCTTGAAATATCGGCGATAGAAAACAGACTTTCAAAGCTGGATAATACGCTCAGCAGCTTTATGCAGAGAATAGAAAACAATTATTCCGACAAATTCACCGCATATCCCAAAGAAATACGTTCTTTTGCCGGAAAATTGCTTGACAGCGATGTGAGAGAGGAAATAGTATACGAGCTTGCCGACAGGATACAGGAAAAGGTCAGAAAAAACAATACCGATGTGAATGAGGCTGTGGAAGAGGTCGTAAAGGATTATCTCGGAGAGCCTAAACCGATAGATCCGGATAAGAAAAATCAGGTTATCCTTTTTCTCGGTACCACCGGCGTGGGCAAAACAACAACTCTTTCAAAGTATTTTCCATTTAGAAGTTGAGCATATTCAGT
>JAFLUR010000304.1 GCA_022508725.1 Oscillospiraceae bacterium | reverse complement strand
AAACGGTCCCGGAGAGGCGAGAGACGCGGATATCGGCATTGCCGGAGGCTTAGGCGAGGGACTTATATTCAGGCACGGCGAGATAATCAAAAAGGTAAGCGAGGATAAGATTATTGACGAGCTTATGAGCGAGATAGAAAAGATGCAGGAAAATTATACGGAGGAAAATTTATGAAGGTACTTGTAATAAACGGACCCAATTTGAATATGCTCGGTATTCGTGAGCCGGGTATATACGGGAATGACACATTGAATGACTTGATAGCGGAGATACGCCGGACTGCGGACAGACTCGGCGCGGAGGTCGATTTTTTTCAGAATAATTCGGAGGGCGCAATAATCGACGCCATACACGGCGCGTTCGGAAAATTCGACGCGCTTATAATAAATCCCGGAGCGTACACGCATTATTCGTACGCGATAAGGGACGCGATAGAATCGGTAAAGCTTCCGTGTATAGAGGTGCACATCTCAAACATACACAAAAGAGAGGAGTTCAGGCATAAATCGGTCACGGCGCCGGTATGCACGGGACAGATCGCGGGAGTCGGTAAAATAGGCTACAGTCTTGCGTTGGAGGCGCTTGTAAATGGATTTGAGAATTGACGCGCTCAGAAAAAGCATGGGTGAGAAATCGGCGTACATCACATCAAAAGCAAATATTTTTTATTATTCCGGCTTTACATCGGAGGACGCGTATCTGATAATAACACCGGCAAGGGCAATTCTTGTCACCGATTCGAGATACACCGTTCAGGCAAAGGAGCAGGCTGCGGGATTTGAGATATTCGATATAAAGGAAAATATCCCGTTTGAGGAGAAAACCGTTCTTATTGAAGAGGAGCATATTACGGCGGGACGGCTTGAAAGGCTTAAAAAGAAGTATCCGGACAAGGAATTTATCCGGGGAGATGAGATTATAAGCCGGGCAAGACGTATCAAAACCGGGGAGGAAATCGGGCTTATACGAACAGCACAGGAGATAGGCGACGCCGCGTTTACGCATATACTTGATTTTTTGAAGCCGGGAATAAGCGAGAAAAGCGTTGCTCTTGAGCTTGAATATTTTATGAAAAAAAACGGCGCACAGGGGTTATCCTTTGAAACTATAGCGGCGTCGGGAATACGTTCGGCAATGCCGCACGGCGCGGCAAGCGATAAGATTATCGAAAAGGGTGATTTTCTCACGCTTGATTTCGGCTGTGTGTATAAGGGCTACTGCTCGGATATGACCCGCACGGTCGTGATAGGCACGGCGTCCGAGAGGCAGAGGGAAATTTATAATATTGTTTTAAAGGCGCAGGAGGCGGCGTTATCCGCAATTGCGGCGGGAAAAAGGTGCGCCGATACGGATGCGGCGGCACGGGATATTATAAAAGCGCACGGATACGGCGAATATTTCGGACACGGACTCGGGCACAGCGTGGGTATAGAAATTCACGAGCTGCCGTCCTTTTCTCCGAAAAGTGAGGATATTCTCGAAAACGGTCATGTCATAACGGTCGAGCCGGGGATATATATAGAAAATTTCGGAGGGGTCAGAATTGAAGATCTGATCGTTGTTTCGGACGGTAAAGCGATGAATTTGACTCATTCTCCGAAGAATTTGATTGAAATTTAAAAAAATACGAAAAAAAATTAAAAAAATACGAAAATATGCTTGTAATTTTTAATAATATACAGTAAAATATAAGTATATACACAGGCAGGTTTTTTACATAATCTGCAAAATTTATATTACGGAGGATTATTTATGATTTCTGCAGGAGATTTTAGAAACGGTATAACATTTGAGATGGACGGAAACGTGTATCAGATAGTGGAATTTCAGCACGTTAAGCCGGGTAAGGGCGCCGCGTTTGTAAGAACAAAGATAAAGAATGTAATAACGGGCGGTGTTGTCGAAAAGACCTTCAGACCCACCGAGAAGCTGCCCAAGGCTCATATCGAAAGAAAGGACATGCAGTATTCCTACAATGACGGCGATCTGTATTACTTTATGGATATGGAGTCATTCGATATGCTCCCCATAAACGGCGATCAGGTCGGCGACACCCTTAAATTCGTAAAGGAAAACGATGTATGTAAAATTCTGTCCTATAAGGGAAATGTGTTCGGCATAGAGCCGCCTACATTTGTTGAGCTTAAAGTCACCGAAACGGAGCCGGGCGTCAAGGGTGATACCGCTACCGGCGCAACAAAGCCGGCTACATTGGAAACCGGCGCGGTTATTCAGGTTCCTTTGTTTGTAAACGAGGGTGAAACAATACGCGTTGATACCCGTACGGGAGATTATATGGAGCGTGTATGATTTGTCGGTGTAAAGGTTGATTAAAAGAGGTTGATCGAAAGAGGTGTTATCATGGGAGATTTTTCTAAGGAAATATCATATATCAAGGGATATGCCGATGCATTGGGGATAAACGATAAGAGCAATGAGGGAAAGCTTATATCAAAATTGATTGATGTTATAGATAAAATGGCGGATAAAATCAGTGAGCTTGAAGAGATGTGCGAAGAGCTTGAGGAGAATATCGATATGATGTCCGAGGAGCTTGATAATCTTGAGGAGTCGGTATTTGATGACCGGTATGAGAGCTATGACGACATTGACGATCTTTTTGATGATGATGACGATGATGATTTTTCCGATGAGTATGATGACGATGATGAGGATATGGGTCATTTTGAGGTTCAATGTCCGCACTGTATGGAAGATGTGATGGTGGATTTTGAAACGCTGGATATGGACAAGAGTATTGTTTGTCCCAATTGCGGCGGTGAGATAGAGTTTGAGTTTGAATACGACGACTGCGAATGTGACGAATGCGGTCATCATCACGGATATGATGATGAAGAGGACGATGATTTATCCTTTTGAAAGAAATAGCGGCATAACATATTTGTTATGCAAAACATAGCAT
>JAFLUR010000303.1 GCA_022508725.1 Oscillospiraceae bacterium | reverse complement strand
ATTTATAATTATATGGATTCCAATATGCCGGACTGGGCAAAGCCTACGATTCAAAAAATGATGGATAAAGGATATTTGAAAGGCAACGAAAAAGGTGAGCTTGGACTTACGGATGAAATGCTCAGAATATTTGTTATGAATGACCGCGCGGGCGTTTATGGGGAATAAAAGTTTTATAATCGGAGAGGAGAAATCCTCTCCGCAACTATAAGGAGTGACTATATTGAAAACTTTGTATGGAACCGGTTGTTTGCCATATGAAAAAAATGAAAAAGATTATATATTTCAAGATTTAATCAATTGCGTTGGTGACTACCCGAAAAAATATATTTCACCTTTACCGGCTTACAGATTGGATCAAGGCAGTTCAAGTATGTGTGTCGGTTTTGCTTTATCTATGGCAAGGTATTTGTACGAGATAAAAGATAGTGGAAATACGGATTTGTTTAGTCCCGCATATATTTACTCAAATAGAAAAAACACCGATTATAAAGGCGAAGGAATGATAACAAGACAAGCTCTTGATAATCTTGTTAGTAACGGAGTTTGTTATTTAAAAAATTTCAGTGATATAGGTGATTACCAAACATTAAACAGAAAATATGTTTCAAGAAGATTTTTGTTGGACGAGGAAGCGCATCCTTATAGAATTTCAAGTTATTACCTGTTGAATACCGATAATGAGATTAAACAATCTGTAATAACTACCGGTTTCGCTGTGGCATCCTATGACGTATATGACAATTGGTATGCTACCACTTATGATGGGAAAGTAAAAAATAATTATGGTAAAAATTACGGAGGTCATTGTATTTTGATTGTTGGTTGGACTGAGAATGATGAATGGATTATATTGAACAGCTGGGGGAATGCTTGGGGAGATAACGGTTTGGGTTATGTTCCGATGAAAACCTTTAAAAACGAAGCATGGTGTGTTTTGGATTACATTCAAGAAACATTTTTTACTTCTTTGAAAGATATTCAAAATCATTGGGCTATATCAAGTATAAATAAAGCCGTGAATAAAGGAATAATTCAAGGATATGAAGATTTAACATTTAGACCTGATAACGGAATCACTCGTGCTGAAGCTTGCGCTATTATATCTAAAATAAACGGTTATAACGGTGAAGATACAATTAATGTATTTTCTGATGTTGCGAATAATTCTTGGTATAAGAATTATATAGGATATTGCAGACAGCGTAATTTTATATCCGGATATACAGATGGGACATTTAAACCTATGAACAATCTTGCAAGAGCCGAAGCTGCAAAAATTCTTTGTTTGGTTAGTGGAATAAAATGTATTGTACAAAACAAACAGGAATTTAACGATGTTGATCACACTCATTGGGCGTTTAACTACATAAGTACGTTGAAAGAAAAGGGTATTATAAACGGATATGAGGACGGCAGTTTTAAGCCTGACAATCCCGTAACAAGAGCAGAGTTTATTGTTATGGTAGATCGATTGGGACTATTATCGTAACTGACTATAAAAGCTTATGGGAGGTGAAATTTGTGAGTTCAATAAAAAATTATTTTAAAAATCGTCCTAAATGCGAATATCACAAGAGAATACTGAATCTGATTATAATCAATTCAATAGGCATGATGTGGTGTTCGTACATACTTGCATGGTTTGGCAAGGATCATATTGCGGAATCTTTGTCACAGACTATTACCACTACAATAATCGGCGTGACTATCCCCTATTTGATTACAAAAACTATAGAGAATATCAGTAAGTACGGGAGTCGTTTAAATAATACTGCCGTGGATAATGATACAGAATAATAAAAATAATCTCTGAAAGGGATATATATGAGCTTTTCTCGACTCTTTAATAGAAGCTCTATCATATAAGTCGTTTTACTACTTTAAACGTGAAATAAAACGGCAAATATGAGGGTTCTGCCGGGACTGTATATCGGTATAATACAAAAGGTACAGGTGTTGATATTTCCCGCTACCCGACAAGCGGCTAATAAATGGTCGGGGTTTAATTGATTTTTATTTTTATACATGTTTATGAGGAGGGTTGGATAATCTTAACCCTCCTCAAATTATTATTTCAAAAGAAAATCGTCTACAACGTCTTGAAAATGAATTTTATCGACATCACTATCGTTAAGCTTATGTACAAACTTTTCAACATCATCTTTATTCCGGCTTATATCACAAAAGGTTATATCTCCGTCATCAAAATTTCCCATAATATCGTATCCTGTGTATGAACATCCATCTGATTCATAAGTATTTCCCATAAATTTAAACATCTTGAAAGCTCCTTCTTTATTTTGATATTATTGTCACTTTATCATAGATTTTTCAAAACATCAATAAAATTATAAATATATAATATAAATTCAAAATTTTTGTAATAATTTCTTTAAATAAATGCAATAAAAAACCGACAAGGACTTTTATCATCTTTTTATTGAATTTATTTATAAAGTTTCTATGGCTTATTTACTTACTTTGTGCTTTATATTTTTGATACCAATTTTGATACCAATTATATAATAAAATATAACGAAATTTAATGAATTTTAACGATTTTGCTGTAAATTGTAATATATTGGGTGTTAATAATTTCGCATAATACCACCGTTTATGCAGTTTTTATATGTGGCTGCGAAAGTTGTAATAAAATCAAGAGATATAGTAAATTTTTTTAAGGAAATACCTATTTCCTTAAAAACCGGCAGACGGATTGCGGAAAAAACATCCTTTGCTGCATTTGATTTTTTGAGGTGCGGGATTAAGATTTGCCTTAAATGCGCGCAATCGATCCAAATCGGGAATATATTATGAAAAAAATCTTGCATATGGCAGAAATATATTGTATAATAAGTATAATAAGAGAATATTAAAAATATCCGAAAGGGGGCTGTTTGAAATGAAAACGGAAAATATAAACGAACGTA
>JAFLUR010000302.1 GCA_022508725.1 Oscillospiraceae bacterium | reverse complement strand
GTATCGGGTCCCATCAATATCCATAACGACCACTCGGATACAATGGGCGCGCGTGATTCCGGTTGGATACAGCTCTACGGAGAAACAAATCAGGAAGCATACGATAACTTTATCATGGCTGTTAGGATCGGTGAGCATCCGGATGTATGCCTGCCTGTCATGGACTGCTATGACGGATTTATCACGAGCCACTCGGTTGAGGTTATCGAGCTTATGGAGGATGATGAAGTAAAGAATTTTGTCGGAAGCTATAAGCCCGAAGCATGGCTGAATAATCCGGACGGCGCGGTTTCAATGGGTCCGCTGGATATGCATACACATTATTTCGAGCATAAGCGTCAGCAGGTCGAGGCTATGAAAAACGCAAAGAAGGTCATCCTTGACGTTTCCGATGAATTTTATAAATTAACAGGCAGAAAGTACGGTCTTTTTGAAGAATTTATGATGGAGGACGCCGAAATTGCGGTCGTTATCATAGGTTCCACAGCGGGTACCGCAAAGGCTTGTATCAAAGAACTGCGTAATCAAGGGGTAAAGGCGGGTCTTATCAAAATAAGATCGTTCAGACCGTTCCCGGCTGAGGAAATTGCAGCCGCTCTTAAAAATGTAAAGGCTGTTGCGGTAATGGATAAAGCGGACAGCTTTAACGGCGCCGGCGCTCCTCTTTATCTTGAGGTTTCAAGCGCTCTTTACAGCAATAACATCACTGTTCCGACTGTAAATTTTGTTTACGGTCTGGGCGGACGTGACGTTAAAACAAGTGATATCAAGATAGTATTCGACAGACTTGCCGACATCGTTAAAACGGGTGAAAAGGGCGAAGTTTACAACTATCTCGGCGTAAAGGAATAAGGAGGTAATTTAAAATGCCATTCAATTTAAGACAAGACGCGTTGAAACCCGAAAGATTGACGGGCGGTCACAGAATGTGTGCAGGCTGCGGTGCTCCCGTTACGGTAAGAGCCATACTTAGAGCTCTTAAACCCGAGGATAAGGCTGTTATCTGCTCGGCTACGGGATGTCTTGAGGTTTCGACATTTATGTATCCGTATACGGCATGGAATGATTCTTTCATTCACAGTGCGTTTGAAAATGCCGGCGCAACAATTGCGGGCGTTGAAGCCGCTTACAATGCAATGAAAAAAACAGGTAAAATCCCCGCAGATACAGAAACAAAATTTATCGCATTCGGCGGTGACGGCGGTACTTACGATATAGGCTTGCAGTCATTGTCGGGAGCTATGGAAAGAGGACACGACATGGTTTATGTATGCTACGATAACGGCGCGTACATGAACACGGGTATCCAGCGTTCTTCCGCAACACCGAGATTTGCCGATACGACAACATCTCCGGCAGGTAAGGTCGTTCCGGGAAAGCAGCAGCAGAGAAAGGATCTTACCATGGTCATGGCTGCTCATCATCTCCCGTATGTTGCTCAGACAACATTCGTATCCTCCAAGCTCGGCGGTTTTAAGGATTTGCATAATAAAGCTGAAAAAGCCATATATACAAAGGGTGCTTGCTTCCTTAACGTGCTTGCTCCCTGCCCGAGAGGATGGAGATACGATACGGCAAAATTGGTTGAAATGACAACTATTGCCGTTGAAACCTGCGTATGGCCTCTCTATGAGATCGAGGACGGTAAGCTCACTCTTACATATATTCCGAAAGAGAAAAAGCCTGTTGAGGAATATCTCAAGGCTCAGGGCAGATTCCGTCATATATTCAAAGCGGGCAATGAGTGGATGATCGAAGAAATTCAAAAAGAAGTAGACGCTGTTTGGGAAGATTTGCTTAACAGAAACGAAACAAAATAAGCCGTTTGACAGCGTATAATAAAGCCAAAGGTCGGATGATTGTCATTCGACCTTTGTTTTTAACGGAGGATAATACAAATATGAAAGTTTTGAACATTAATTACGAATATTATAAATTTCCGCAAAACATTTCTGACATTGAGGAGTTTATGTTATATGCAAACGAACATTATCACAGCTTTATTCCTTTGATACAGTTTAAAGAGGATAACTGCGTTTTTCCGTATTTGATTGAGGAAGATACAAAAACGATTTATGTTAATCTTGCAAGAATGGGTGAAATATCTGCGGAAGAAGTCACTGTCATTCCGACTCGTAAAGAATATGACGATAAGCTTAAGCACGTTATCCGGGAGAAATGTATCGATTGCGAATATTACGAAGAGGATGATGATTTATCCGGACATAGGAATAAGCTGACCCTTGACGGTGAATGCGTTTATAAAAAAGTAAATTGATTTGCCCGTTTGAATTTCAAAAATGAAATGAGATTTTCAACAGATAAACTGAATACAGCGGATAAATGACAAACCCTTGAAATCAAGCTTTTTCTGTTTCAAGGGTTTTTTGTGTGTTTTTTTACCCTTTTTTATGTTTGCCGGAAACAATATTTGTACTTGCAATATGCTTGATTTTATTGTATAATAATAACAGATATTTTTATTCTTTGAAAAATGGAGGGATATTTGTGCCGAAGTTTTTTGTGCCTGCCGGAAATATACGAGAGGACGGTATTATTATAACCGGCGGAGATGTGGCGCATATAAAAAAGGTTCTGCGCTTAAAAGAGGGGGATTCTCTTGTTTTATGCGACAGCGCGGGATTTGATTATGATGCTGTGATTTCGGAATTTAACGATAATTCCATTGTATGCCGGATAAGAAACAAAATAAAATCGGACACCGAGCCGAATATCAATGTAACATTATTTCAGGGCATACCAAAGGCGTCTAAAATGGACTATATAATACAAAAAACGACCGAGCTCGGAATATCCCGGATAGTACCGTGTATAACGGAAAGATGTGTGGTAAAAATAAATGCCGGCAATTCCGACAAAAAAATCGAACGCTGGCAGAAGGTCGCGGAAGAGGCTGCAAAACAGTCGGGGAGAGGC
>JAFLUR010000301.1 GCA_022508725.1 Oscillospiraceae bacterium | reverse complement strand
GACAACCGATGATATATTCACAATAGCGCCGCCTCTTGCCTTTGACATGGGTCTTGCCGCGGCTTTTATGCAGTTAAATGCTCCCTTTAAATTGATATCAAGCACCAAATCCCAGTCATCCTCGCTCATTCTCATAAGCAGACCGTCGCGTGTGACACCCGCATTATTTACCAGTATATCGATCTTTCCGAACGTATCTGCGGTAGTCTTTACCATATTTTCAACATCGGCATAATTTCTTACATCGCCCTTTACAACAATGCAGTCAACGCCGAGCGCCTTTATTTCTTCGCAGGTTTCATCAGCGTATGTTGACGACGGAATATCGTTTATTACGATATTTGCTCCGTATCCCGCCAATTTCATCGCTATCGACTTACCGATTCCTCTTCCGGAACCCGTTATAATCGCTGTTTTTCCTTTTAACACCATCAAACACCTAACCCTTCCAATGTTTTATTCAGGCTTGCCATATCCTCTACATTATATATATTGACCGATTTATCGATTTTCTTTACAAATCCGGAAAGAGCCTTGCCCGGTCCCACCTCAATGAAAGTATCAACACCGCAAGCGATCATTTTTCTCACGCTTTCTTCCCATTTCACCGCCGATGAAACCTGCTTTATAAGCAGCGGCTTAATATCATCCTTTGACGGAACCGTATCCGCCGTAACGTTTGTAACGACCGGGATATTCATATCCGACAGCTCGACGTTTTCAAGCTC
Organism: Oscillospiraceae bacterium; assembly: GCA_022508725.1. Lineage (GTDB taxonomy): Bacteria > Bacillota > Clostridia > UBA1381 > UBA1381 > JAFLUR01. The sequence continues at coordinate 2,224 of JAFLUR010000301.1, read as the reverse complement.
CTTTGCAAGCTTTTCTCCCGCGCCCACAAGCATTGAACAATGGAAAGGCGCCGATACAGCCAATTTGACCGCTCTTTTTGCTCCCGCTTCTTTGGCATATTCACAGCACTTATCCACAGCTGCAGCCTCTCCCGACACCGCTATCTGACCGGGACAGTTGAAATTAGCCGGCTCGCATATTCCCGTTTCGGATGCCTTTTTACAGCACTCTGCCACCTGTTCCGGCGATAAGGCTATAACGGCAGCCATGGCTCCGACTCCCACAGGCACTTCCTCCTGCAGATATTTTCCTCTCTTTTTCACAAGCTTTACCGCATCGGTAAACTTCAGCGATCCTGCCGCAATATGCGCGGTATACTCGCCGAGACTGAGTCCCGCGACAATATCGGGCTTTATTCCTTTTTCTTCAAGCACTCTGAACGCCGCAACGCTCATTGTAACTATAGCCGGCTGCGTATTCTCGGTTATCATCAATGTTTCGGCATCGCCGTTCCATATCATTTCCTTAACGTCAAATCCGAGAGCCTCGCTCGCTTCGCAAAATACTCTGTCCGCACATTCGAAATTTTCCGCAAGCTCCTTGCCCATACCTATAGCCTGAGCTCCCTGCCCCGAAAAAATAAATGCTGTTTTTCCCATATTCCAATCTCCTTATCCTATTACTGAAACTACTTAAAAATATATCTGTTCATGCCTAAGTACGTTATTTAAATTCTCAATTTAAAATCACCGAATTACCATTCGATCAGCGCAGCGCCCCATGTGAGACCCGCTCCGAAACCAACTATAATAATCTTATCTCCGCGCTTTATTCTTCCCTCATACAGCGCCTCGCACAACGCCACGGGAATCGACGCCGCGGAAGTATTTCCGTATTTCTGTAAATTCCTGAATACCTTATCATCATCAATATCAAGTCTTTTTGCCGCTCCGTCTATTATACGCATATTCGCCTGATGCGGAATAAGCAGATCGATATCGCTCATTTTAAGACCTGCCGCCTCAACGACCTCATTTGCAGCCTCCGCCATCTTTCTTACGGCAAATTTCATTACCTCACTGCCCGCCATCCACAGCGTTCCGTTTTGCTTGGATACACGCTTTTCAAGCTCAGCCTCATCATGTCTGTATGCCAAATTTGTAATCTTGTCGAAATCCTTGCCCCTTGCTCCTATACATGATGCGATAAGACCGCCCTCGTCGGACGCTTCAAGCACAGCCGCCCCCGCCGCATCGCCGAACAATATGCAGGTGGCTCTGTCTTTATAATCGGTAGCCTTGCTCAGTGCGTCCGCACCGATCACAAGCGCTTTTTTATATTTGCCTACCGCTATAAATTTTTCCGCGGTATCAAGAGCCGTTACAAACCCCGAACAAGCGGCGTTCAGATCGAATGCCGCCGCATTTTCGGCACCGATATTTTTCTGAACAACGCAAGCAACCGATGGTGTAAAATAATCCGGAGTGACCGTTGCGACTATTATAAGCTCTATTTCTTCCGCCGCTGTTTTGGAATTTTCAAGAGCTTTTTCCGCCGCCCGGGTCGCAAGATCGCTCGTATACTCGTCATCAGCCGCAATATGCCGCTCTTTAATACCTGTTCTTTGTACTATCCATTCATCGTTTGTTTCGACAATCTGCTCCATATATGCGTTATCATACACCTTTTCGGGCGCGTAATAACCCATTCCGGATATTCTTGCTTTAATCATTTTTCTTCCTCCGTTAAACTTTTTTGTATATCTTCGATAACATTTGTTTCCACAAATTTCTTTGCCTGTTTTATCGCAGAATAAACCGCTTTTGTATTCGACGATCCGTGCCCTTTTATTACAGGCTTTTTTGTTCCGAGAAGCGGAGCCCCGCCGTATTCGGTATAATCCATTTTACGCTTTAAATTCCTCAGTCCGTCCTTAACCATAACGGCGCCCAGCTTTGTTTTCACATTCTTCATAAACATATCCTTGAGCATATTGTTCACGACCATGCCCACACCCTCTACCGTTTTCAGAACAACGTTTCCGACAAAACCGTCGCATACCGCAACATCGATCGTTCCGGAATTTATGTCTCTGCCCTCTATATTTCCCACAAAATTTATAGGCGCATTTTTGAGCATTCCGTATGCTTCTCTGGTAAGATCGTTTCCTTTGCTTTCCTCCTCGCCGTTGCTGACAAGACCGACCTTCGGATCGCTTCTTCCCATTACATTTTTCATATATAT
>JAFLUR010000300.1 GCA_022508725.1 Oscillospiraceae bacterium | reverse complement strand
TTTCACAGCTTGAGCAAGCAGAAAAATTCAAGAGTTAGTTGGAGCATCAATATATCCGTCCGGGCTTTTTTTATTCATTACGGCTCTTTTAAAAAACTTCCGATCCCGGTTGTTTTCGGTTTTTTATTTTTGCGAATATGACATAATATATCCGTCCGGGCTTTTTTTATTCATTACGGAATCCTTAAAATATTTCCAATCCTTGTTGTTCATGGTTACGGGACAATCCTTGCCGCTCGCGTCGTGATGCCTTACCACATGATTTATGTCGATGTCAAGCTCTTTCATAAGTATCCGCGTCAGAATAACGGCGTTGTTTACCGCCGTATCGTAATCACCGTCACGATTTATGCATATTTCTATGCTTATGCTGTTTTTGTTCTTTATTTTGGCATCCTCGCCCCCGTCGCCGCAGTGCCATGTGTAATATTTGTAATAATCGTTTACCTGTATTATTCCGTTGCTGTCGGTAAAAAAATCGGCGCTTGCCTTTTGATTTCCGCTGTTGAAAAAATTGTAATGATTTACCGCGTCGGCGCTTTCCCTTGTATTTCCCGTATCATGGATAACTATGTAATTTATATCCCCGGCGCTTCTTTCCAGAGGCGTCACGTTATACCCTATCTGCATAAGTCTGTAGGGCTTTACCTCGGGCATATCAAAATTTTCAAACACGGCGGAGGTCTTTTCCCCGGGAGTATATCCCATATATACCGCCGTCATAAATATGACTCCCGTAAGTATAAAAATAAGTATCATTTCCACCTTGAACCGCGTCGTATTTTCGTTCATCACGAAATCCGCGGCGCCGGTCAAGGCATTTTTTATCCGCAAAATTATTCCGCCCATAAACATTCATCTCTTTTCATATAACCATACCGCCGTTGGGGCTTATCACTTGACCCGTTATATACCTGTCATGCGCCAAAAAAAACACACATTCCGCTATTTCCGACGCTTTTCCGACTCTTGCGGACGGAATGTCCTCCAGTATATATTCCATATCCTCTTTCCCGAAGGATGAGTTCATTTCGGTGTCGATAACGCCCGGCGCAACGCAGTTGACCGATATTCCCGACGGCGCTACCTCCTTTGCCAAAGCCTTTGTAAACGCGATGACCGCGCCCTTTGATGCCGAATAATGCACCTCGCACGATGCGCCCGTTATTCCCCACACGGAAGAAATATTCACGATACTGCCCCTTTTGTTATGTATCATACCGGGCAAAAACGCGTGCGTAACAAGATAGGTTCCCTTTACGTTCGTATCGAATACCCTGTCCCATTCCTCCTCATCGATATCGGAAAACAAAAGCTGTTTTGCGACGCCCGCGTTGTTTACCAGAACATCGACATATCCGAATTTTTCACCTACGAGCCGTGACATTTCCTCGACCTCGCTCCTTTTCGACACATCCGCCCGAACGGGAAAGCAGCCGTATTTTCCGCATATTTCCATAGCCTCTTTCCCGCTTTTGTTGTAATTGAGGACAACATTAAAGCCCTTTTGGGCAAAAAGCTCACAGCAGGCGCGTCCGATACCTCTCGAGCCGCCCGTTACCAAAACCGTTTTTTTCATAAAATCACACCCTTGATAAAATAACCGGTCCGGCGTTTATTTAAATAAAGCTGAAAACATCCTTTTGAGAGCTTTTTATGACCTCGATTTCCGGCGCTATCTTTTTTATCATATCGGAAAAAATTTCCGTGACCGGATTTTCGGTTGCAAAGTGACCCGCGTCTATGATCGAAAGACCGAGAAAATCCGCGTCCAAGGCATTATGATATTTCACATCGCCGGTTATGAGAACATCCGCGCCCGCTTTTATTGCATCCGGTATGAAATCGCTGCCGCTGCCGGTAACAACCGCGACCTTTCTCACCTTTTTACTCGGACTGCCCGTATAACGGACGCATTTGGTTTTTAAAACCTCTTTTGTAAGCTTTGCCGTATCGAATACATTCATATCCGTTTTGGGGCTTAAATTGCCTATTACGCCCGTTCCCGCGCCTATCACGCTCTCGTGCGGAACAAGCGCGGTTATATTCATAAGTCCCAGCATCTGCGCGACATAACGGTTTATTCCGTTTTCCGAATTATCGAGATTTGTATGAACGGCATAAAGACTTATATTGTTTTTTATAAGCGAATATATTATTTTGCCGTCGGCGGTATCCATTGTGACCGACTTTGTGCCGGAAAACAAAATGGGATGATGCGTTATTATCATATTGACTCCGGAAAGCACCGCCTCTCCGATAACATCGATGGAAGCGTCGAGCGCGACCATTATTTTCTTTATATCCGAGCTGCGGTTTCCGCATAAAAGTCCCACATTGTCCCACTTTTCCGCAAGATACGGATGATACATCTTTTCTATTTCATCAACAATAGCTCCTACCTTCATAAACAGCCTTCTTTCTTAATTTTTCCTGAGGTTCAGCCTAAAAGCAAGCTCAAAACCTTGTCCTTTCTCTTTATTATCTCGTCAAATCTCCCAATATACTCCGACGCGTCCTTAAAATTGAACACTCTTTCTATCCTGTCCCCTTTTATTATCTTTGACACGCCGCCGCCGCCGAGGGCTATTATATTCTGCACCTCTTCCATTATCTTTACATTGTATATGCCCTCATGTCCTTTTTTTGAATATCCGACGTTTTCAAGATTTCCGATAATATTTTTCTGCCTGTACATATAGTACGGTACATATCCGAGGGAATTCGTTTTCTCATGCGCGTATCCGAGCATTTTATTTACATGATCCGCGTGCGTTATATCCACATCGTCGTCCGATATATCCGCCGCTCTTTTCACGCACATGGTATGCACCGTCAAATTCTCGCTTCCCAAAGCGCATACCATGTCAAGGCTTTCCCTAAACATCTCAAAGCTCTCACCCGGCAGACCGGCTATAAGATCCGTGTTTATGCAGTCAAATCCGCATCTGCG
>JAFLUR010000030.1 GCA_022508725.1 Oscillospiraceae bacterium | reverse complement strand
AATATGACCATCATCGACCGCGTGGGCGGCGGCGACAGCTTCGGCGGCGGTCTTATCTATGCCCTTCTTTCGGGATATTCGAATCAGGACGCTATCGAATTTGCGGTTGCGGCGTCATGCCTCAAGCATACGATCGAGGGCGATTTCAATCTTGTTTCTCTCGATGAAGTCAAGGCTCTTGCGGGCGGCGACGGTTCGGGCAGAGTACAGAGATAATTCGGCAAACATAAAACGCCGCATAATGCGGTGTTTCCCAAGCGGGGAGTGTCCGGGATATTCAAGGGAATGTCCGCGGGACATTCCCCGTTTTTTGCCTGAAATTCCGACATACAAATACCGTGAACGGGAGGAACAACGATCATGAATAAATTATCGGATACATCAAGCTGCGGAATTTATATCCATATACCCTTCTGCATACAAAAATGCCTTTACTGCGATTTCACATCCTACACGGGGCGCGAAAATATCCATGCCGCATATATCGACTCTCTTATTTCCGAAATGCGTGAATTTGAGGGTGTCCGCGCAGATACCGTGTTCATAGGAGGCGGCACTCCGACAATACTTGCTCCCTATCTTCTCGAAAAGCTGCTTTATAATATCCATGACATCTTCAATATCGAAAAAAGCGCGGAGATATCGGCGGAGGCAAACCCCAAAACGATCGACGCGGAAAAAATATCCGTCCTAAAAAAATATATCAACCGCATAAGCGTGGGCGTTCAGTCCTTTAACGATAACGAGCTTGCGGCTCTCGGACGCGTTCACAACGCGCGTGAGGCTTATGACACCGTTCTCTTTGTGCGCGATAATTTTGAAAATTTCAATATAGATATAATGTCATCGATACCCAATCAGACCGAACACAGCTTCCGGCAAACGCTTGAAACGGCGGTAAAGCTCGACCCGCCCCATATTTCCTGCTACAGCCTTATCCTTGAAGAGGGGACCGCCCTGTATGATATGAACGAAAAAGGCGTCATATCGCTTCCCGACGAGGATTTTGACAGGGATATGTATGCGTTTGCAAATGATTTTCTCGCCTCTCACGGCTTTTTGCGATATGAAATTTCAAATTACGCAAAACCCGGCTTTGAATGCCGGCACAATATAAAATACTGGAGTACCGAAGAATATCTCGGATTCGGCGCGGCGGCACATTCTTATAAAAACGGTATCAGATATTCAAACAGCGGTGATCCCGCCGAATATATGAACGGACGCGGCGGCGGCAGCGAAAAGCTTTCCGAAAAGGATATGATCGGTGAATTTATGTTTATGGGAATGCGTATGACCGCAGGTATCTCGGCGGCGGAATTTAAAAGAAGATTTTCAAAAAGCATTTATGATGTATACGGAGATGTCCTTAGGGAAAAGATAGAAAAAGGACTTATTAAAGAAAAAAACGGACGCTTTTTCCTCTCCGGACGCGGTATCGACGTCAGCAATTATGTTCTGTGCGATTTTATACTTTAGCCGCATCATCCGATCCCGGCGGTATGCAAAAGCGGGCATTTTTTGTTATAATATGTAAAATAATAAATTTTCCGGGTCCCAAATAATAAAAATCAAAAAAAATTTACGAAAATTTTAAAAATACACTTGACAACGGGATTTAAAAATGGTATTTTTATATTAACGGTTGTTAGCACTCAACTCAATCGAGTGCTAACAACCAAAACATCACGGTTTGAAAGGAGGCGGCGGTATGGGCAATAAAGAAGATCCCGGAAATCTGAGCGAAAGAAAAAGCATGATATTGCAGGCGATCATCGATGAATATATAAATACCGCCGAGCCCGTCGGTTCGAGAGTCATTTCAAAGAAAAACGAACTCGGACTTTCAAGCGCAACCATAAGAAATGAAATGGCTGACCTTGAAGAGATGGGTTATCTGATACAGCCGCACACTTCCTCCGGACGTGTTCCGTCCGATTCGGGCTACAGGTTTTATGTGAATTCACTGATGACACGTTACAAGCACAATGTCGAGAAGATGGAAAGCCTGCGGTTTGATTTCGAAAAACGCGTGACGCAGCTTGAAATGCTTGTAAATAAGATGAGGACGGCGCTGTCGTCGGTCACCGATTACACAACGGTCATAACCACCCCCGACTTCAGACAATCGGTAATAAAAAAGATCGATCTGCTGAGTCTTTCGCCGGATACGGTACTTTTGATAATCGTAACGGCGGACGGAGTGGTAAAAAACAAAACGATAAGAGCGGCCATAAGCGAAAAGGAGGTTTCCGAGCTGTGCGAAATAATAAACTCCGAATTTTCCGGCGTCACGGCCGAGGAGATAAGCTATCAAAAAATATCGTCGCTCCGGGAAAAGGTCAAAACAAGCATAAATCCCAAAACGCTTATTGAAATTCTCGGATTCATATACCAAACGATAGAGACGCTCGACGAAACGGAGGTTTATATAGACAACGCAACGTCCATTCTGAAATATCCCGAATACAATGACCTTGACAAGGCAAGGAAGATGTTCGGATTTCTCGAAAATCCCAAGAATTTGGGTTCGGCGATAAACCGGGAAAATCAAAAATCGGAAAACAGCGGCGTGAGCGTTACCATAGGAAGTGAGAATAACATTGAAGAATTGCGGGACTGCAGCCTCGTTACGGTCAATTATTCCGTCGGAGGAAAGGCGGTCGGCAAAATAGGAATTGTCGGTCCCAAGCGAATGGATTACGCAAAGGTCATCCGGTCGCTTGAAAGCGTTTCTGCGCAGATCGATAAAATATTAAACGAAATTTATTCGGAGGGTGAGTGAAGCAGTTGGCAAAAAAGGAAAAGAATATCCCGGAAAACGAAGAATACGAAAATACGGAAGCCGCGGAAGCCGCAGACGAAAACGATGCGGACAACGCGTCCGGCGAACCGGATGAAGATATTGAAACGGTTATTGTCGAAGACGCGGAAAAATCCGAGCTTGACGAATTAAAGGAAAAGCTTGCCGCGCAGGAGGATAAATATTATCGTCTTGCCGCGGAATACGATAACTACAAAAAACGCACTCAGCGCGAAAAGGACGCAAGATATGCGGACGCTCTCATAGACGCGGCGGCGGGTATTCTGCCGGTGGTCGATAACCTTGAACGCGCAATGCAGGTAGAGGTTGAAAGCGAGGATGCAAAAAAGGTCCTTGAGGGCATAGCAATGGTCATGAAACAGCTTAACGATTCGTTTGCGAAGATGAATATAAAGCCTATCGAAGCGCTCGGCAAGGAGTTCGATCCCAATCTTCACAATGCGGTAATGCACATAGAAGATGATGAGTACGGTGAAAATATCGTAGCCGAGGAGCTTATGAAAGGATATATATACAAAGACGAGCGTGTCGTAAGGCACAGCATGGTAAAGGTAGCAAATTGATTTATTATTTTAGGAGGAATTTATTATGGCAAAAATCATAGGTATAGACTTGGGCACAACAAATTCATGCGTTGCCGTTATGGAGGGCGGAAGTCCTGCGGTCATCACAAATTCCGAGGGTTCGAGAACAACCCCGTCGGTTGTCGGCTTTCAGAAAAGCGGCGAAAGAGTGGTCGGTCAGGTCGCAAAAAGACAGGCTATCACAAATCCGGATAAAACCGTTATTTCGATAAAAAGAGAAATGGGCACAAACTACAAGGTCAATATAGACAGCAACTCATATTCACCGCAGCAGATCTCCGCAATGATACTTTCAAAGCTCAAAGCGGACGCGGAGGCATATCTCGGCGAAACCGTTTCTCAGGCGGTAATCACCGTTCCGGCATACTTTAACGATTCTCAAAGACAGGCGACAAAGGACGCGGGAAAAATCGCGGGACTCGAGGTTCTCAGAATTATCAACGAGCCCACAGCCGCGGCTCTCGCTTACGGAATGAACGACACCGATCAGAAGATCATGGTTTACGACCTCGGCGGCGGTACGTTTGACGTGTCTATCCTTGAAATAGGCGACGGTGTTTTTGAGGTTCTTTCGACAAACGGTGACACAAGACTCGGCGGAGATGACTTTGACCAAAGAATTATAGATTATCTTGTTTCCGAATTCAAAAAGGAAAACGGCGTTGATCTGTCAACAGACAAAATGGCTATGCAAAGACTCAAAGAGGCCGCGGAAAAAGCCAAAATAGAGCTTTCGGGCATGACCACCACAAATATCAATCTTCCGTTTATCACCGCCGACGCAAGCGGTCCGAAGCACCTTGATGTAACGCTCTCAAAGGCTAAATTCGACGAGCTTACCTCCGATCTGGTAGATAAAACCCTTGTATGCATAAGAAACGCGATGAAAGACGCGGGACTTTCAAACGGCGATATAAACAACGTTCTGCTTGTCGGCGGTTCCTCAAGAATACCGGCGGTTCAGGATGCCGTAAGAAAGGAAATGGGCAAGGAGCCAAACAAGGGCATTAACCCCGACGAGTGTGTTGCCGTGGGCGCGGCCATTCAGGCGGGTGTTCTCGGCGGCGAGGTCAAGGATATTCTTTTGCTTGACGTTACTCCGCTCTCACTCGGCATAGAAACGATGGGCGGCGTATGCACAAAGCTTATCGAAAGAAACACGACCATCCCCACAAAGAAATCACAGATTTTCTCAACAGCCGCGGACGGTCAGACAAGTGTTGACGTACACGTTCTTCAGGGCGAGCGCGAAATGGCGCAGTATAACAAATCGCTCGGCAACTTCCAGCTTTCGGGTATCGCTCCGGCTCCGAGAGGCGTGCCGCAGATAGAGGTTACATTCGATATAGACGCGAACGGTATCGTAAACGTATCCGCAAAGGATCTCGGCACCGGCAACGAGCAAAAGATAACGATAACCGCATCCACCAACCTCAGCGACGCGGATATCGAAAAGGCGGTAAAAGAAGCAGAACAGTATGCGGAAGAGGATAAAAAGCGCAAGGAAGAGGTCGAGATCAGAAACAACGCCGACAGCATGGTATATCAGTCGGAAAAGGCTCTCAAAGATCTTGGCGACAAGGTAAGCGACAGCGATAAGGCAAATATCGAGGCGGAAATAGAAAAGGTCAAGGAGGCTCTCAAGGGCAGCGACACTGCCGCCATCAAGAATGCGACGGAGGCTCTTTCGCAAAAATTCTATGCCGTAAGCGAACAGCTTTACAAACAGGCTGCGCCGCAGGGAGATCCGAGTGCGGCGGGTGGAGCAAATCCGGGCGACGACGTTGTTGACGCAGACTATACCGTTGTTGACGATCAATAATAAAAACAAGCTCTTACGGATAATGTTATGTAAGGATATATAAACCGAAATTTAATTACGGCGGGAGTGCGATCATACGATCACCGCGAAATCACTGTGAAACCGTCAAAGCCCGCTTCGTATCCGGAGATCATCGGATTTTTCTGCCGGCGTGAAAGGATGCCGGAAAGATGATGATTGAAAGATGCAAAGCAGCTCTCGGAAAATCGCCGTGCGTTTTTCATGAGTTCTCCCGCCGCCCCCCTTATTCAATATTTCAGCGGGACGGTGTTTATCGTCCCGTTTTGCATAATTTTGTGAATAAATTCGCAAATAACTATTTACAAAAGCACGGATAAAGGATATAATGAATATGTATGCGAAATCGTATACAAGGCATGTGTTTACATATACGAGGTGTGTGTACACATACCCTTTAAAAATATGAGTAGGTGAGAATAATTGGCAGATAAAAGAGATTATTATGAGGTGCTGGGCATAAACAAAAATGCCGATGACGCCGAAATAAAAAAAGCATACAGAAAAGCGGCAAAAAAATATCATCCCGATTTTAACCCCGACAATAAAGAAGCCGAGGCAAAATTCAAGGAGATAAACGAGGCTTACGAGGTTCTGAGCGACAGCGGCAAAAGGGCGCGCTACGATAAGTTCGGTCATGCCGGAGTGGACCCGAATTACGGAGGCGGCGGCAGCGGCTACGGCGGCGGATTCGGCGGCGGATTCGGCGGCTTTGAAGATATATTCGGCGATCTCGGCGATCTGTTCGGCGGTTTCGGATTCGGCGGCTCGTCAAGGCGAAACGGTCCCAAACGCGGAGCCGATATAAAATATACCGTTGAGCTTACCTTTGAAGAGGCGGCTCTCGGCTGTGAAAAGGAGATAAATGTCACAAGACAGGAAAACTGTACCTCATGCGGAGGAAGCGGCGCAAAAAGCGGCACGACCCCCGAAACCTGTTCGCGATGCAACGGCAGCGGTCAGGTAAGAGTTCAGCAGAGAACCCCGTTCGGTACCATATCGAATGTATCCACCTGCAGCTTCTGCGGCGGCACGGGTAAAATCATAAAGGACAAATGTCCCGATTGCCGCGGCACGGGAGGTGTAAGAGTCACCAAAAAAATCAATGTTAAAATCCCCGCCGGCATCAACGAGGGTCAGTCCATTCAGATGAGCGGTCAGGGCGAGACGGGTCAGAGAGGCGGACCGAGAGGTAATCTTTTCGTGGGAATACGAATTAAAAATCACCCGATCTTTGAAAGAAAAAATTACGATATATTGATAACCATACCCATAACATTCGTTCAGGCGGCTTTGGGCGCGACAATAAAGGTGCCTACACTTAACGGGATCGTGGAATATGAGATCCCCGAGGGCACGCAGACAGGCTCGCGGTTCCGCTTAAGAGGAAAGGGCATCAAAAAGCTCAATTCAAACGATTTCGGCGACCTGTATGTCACCGTAAACATCGAAGTACCCAAAAATCTTTCCGAAAAGCAAAAATCGCTTCTGCGCGAATTCGACGGCGGCGTGACCGAAAAAAATTACAAGCAGAAAAAAACATGGCGCACAGGCTTTGAACGCTTTGTCGAAAGCATGAAAGATATCAAAGAGGATATTAAAGATACGTTTAAGGAATAAATCTAACAAAAGCGCGATATTCCCCGTCTTGCCGGACGGGGAGCCCATATCCGGGAAACGGAAAAATCGTAATTCCGACCCCCGGCAAAGCCGGACTTGCCGTATTAAATGCGGTGTTCCGCTTTAAATTTTATGGTTTGCGGGAAAGGAAACAAATTATGAACATTTATAAACTCAGCGAGCTTACACCCGAAAAAAAGGATTTTATCATGCGCCGCGCGGAGCTTGATATTACCGAGCAAATGAAAATCGCAAAGGAAGTGTCGGACGATATAAGAAAAAGAGGCGACGAGGCGGTTTTGGAATACACCGAAAAATTCGACCGCGTCCGGCTCAGCGCCGATAAGATGAAGGTCACGGCGGAAGAGATGGAAAGCGGTTTTAAAAACTGCGATGAAAAAACAAGGGAAGCTATTGAATACGCCGTAAAGAACATCCGCGATTTTCACGAAAAGCAGATGCCGGAGGAAATGTGGTTCACGGAGGTCGATAAGGGTCTTATGGTCGGCGAAAAAACGACCCCGATCGTTGACGTATGCCTTTACGTTCCCCACGGCAAGGGCAGTTTTCCGTCCGTATTATGTATGCTCGGAGTTCCGGCGGTTGTCGCAAGGGTTCCGAAAATCGTCGTTGTCACACCCCCGAACGAAAAGGGCGATGTGGACGATGCCATACTTGCCGCCGCAAAAATAATCGGCATAACCGAAATTTACAAGGTCGGCGGCATTCAGGCGGTTGCGGCTGTCGCTTACGGAACCGAAACAATTCCGAAATGCCACAAAATAATCGGTCCGGGAAACAGCTATGCGACCGCCGCAAAGAGGGTCCTCGCAAGCTATATAGACACCGGACTCCCCGCGGGACCGAGCGAAAGCATTATTCTCTGCGACGAAAACGCCGACCCCGAAAAAGCGGCTCTCGACTGGATGATCGAGGCGGAGCACGGTCCGGATTCCGCGGCTCTTTTGGTTACTCATTCCCGCGAGCTTGCGGATAAGGTAGTTCCGATAGTCGAAAGACAGCTGAAAAAGCTCTCGGACAAGAGAAGAGAATTTATCGAAACCAATTTTTCGACATACGGCGGCATCATTATAACAAATTCTCTTGAAGAATCCATCGGTTTTGTCAACGAATACGCTCCGGAGCATATGGAGGTCATGACCGAAAAACCGTTCGATATCCTTCCCCGGATCAAAAATGCCGGAGAGATACTTCTCGGCGATTACACGCCCATCACTCTGTGCAATTTTGTCCTCGGACCGAACGCCATTCTGCCCACGGGAGGCTTTGCAAAGACATATTCGAGCGTGTCTGTGGCTGATTTTCTTAAGCGCTCATCCGTGGGATACGCCTCGAAAGAGGGCTTTGAAAGGGTTCGCGAATATGCCGGCAGATTTGCCGACGTCGAGGGCTTCGAGACCCATGCCCTTGCGGTAAAGGAACGCAAATAACGGGAGGATGTCATGGATAACATAAAAGTAACAAGGAAAACGACCGAATCGGAAATGACGGTCGAGCTGGACTTTTCTCCGGTAAAACCGGATTACCGCGATATGATCTCCACATCCCTGCCCTTTCTCGATCACATGATCGAGCATATCGTATGGAGAAGCGGCGTTAATATAAAAACCGAGGTAAAGCTTGCAAAATTCACGCTCACACATCTGATATGCGAGGATTTGGGCATAGCTCTCGGGAAAGCATTTGCCGAATATGTGAGAAGAAATACCGAAAAGGGTATGCACGGATACGGCGATGCGACGGGTATCATAGACGAGGCAAAGGCGCAGAGCGCGATAAGCTTTGAAAGCCGTGCATATTTTCATATAGATTATCACGGTGCACAGCTTTGCGAAAAGGTCGAGGGCACGGATACCGAGGATCTCGAAACATTTCTTGAGGGCTTTGTGCAGGGCGCTCAGTGTACTCTTCATGTCGATCTGTTCAGAGGAAGCAACGGGCATCATATATGGGAAGCGATATTCAGGAGCTTCGGAGCCGCTCTCGGCAATGCGATCGCCCCCGATCCGTCAAGAGCCGGCATGACAAGCGGAGTTGCCGGAAAAATCGAATGGACTGTCGAATAAAATGGATAAATATACAGAAAACAAATACAAACTTGCGGAATTTCTCGGCAAATACAACACCGTTATTTTTGATATGGACGGAGTTATAACTGCCGAGGAACATTACTGGGACAGCGCGGCTCTTACCGTATATCAATACATACATTCCGACCGGAATGTCACGATCGACCCGTCCGACTGCATGAGAAGGCTTGATGAAATACGCGCGGAAATATTCATAAACGATAAGCTTATACGCGCTCTTAAAGACAGGGGCGTGAACAGCAATTGGGATTTGGGATATGTAACATACCTGATATATATTATTACAGACGGAAATCCCCAAAAAATGTATGAATTTGCCCAAGGCTTCCCAAATATACTTGATGTATACGACGATATAGCCGAAAGGGCTGCGCAAAAAAGAAATGTCCGCTTTGAATATTACAAAAGAAACGGCGCATTGTGGCAGGATATGAGGGACGTTTTTCAGGAATGGTTCCGGGGTGACGGGCTGTTTCGTAAAACATACGGAAAAGAGCCGACAATATGCGGCAAGAGCGGGCTTGTTCACGATGAAAAGCCGATGATTCCTTTTGAAAAATTAAAGGCTCTCCTTTATCTTATGCATAAGGACGGCAAGGCGATATGCACCGGAACGGGCAGACCCTATGATGAAATATACACTCCTCTGCATGAATGGGGATTGTTCGATCTTTTCAAAAAGGACGGTTTCATAACATATGATTCGGTCATAACCGCCGAAAAAAATCTGCGCGACAGCGGAATATCCGTTACGCTTACAAAGCCGGCGCCCTTTATGTTCTTAAAAGCCCTTTTCGGAAAAGATTATCCCGATAAGGATATTATCGAGGGAAATTACGATGCGGACAAAATAAAAGAAGCGCTGGTTGTCGGCGACGCGGGCGCGGATATAATTGCCGCAAAGGCTGCCGGATTTGATTTTGCGGCGGTCCTGACCGGCATTTCCAAAAATTCGGCGCGCGGGTATTTCGAGTCGATGAAAGCGGACTATATCCTCCCGAGTCTTGCGGATTTTGTGTATGAGACAGGAAAGGAAGTTTAAGAGATGAATATAACTGCGCCCCTTGACAGAAAAACAGCGGAGAATTTAAGAGCCGGCGACAGCGTGCTCATATCGGGAACGATATACACGGCGCGCGATGCGGCTCACGAAAGAATGGTAAAAAACTACGAGAACGGCGAACCGTTTCCGATAGACCTTGAAGGACAGATCATATATTACGCAGGTCCCTGCCCCGCAAAACCGGGTGAGGTGATAGGCTCATGCGGTCCCACCACTTCCGGACGCATGGATAAATACACGCCCCTGCTCCTTGACAACGGACTTGCGGGAATGCTCGGCAAGGGCGGAAGATCCGCCGAGGTAACGGAGGCGATCAAGCGGAATAAGGCTGTCTATTTCGGTGCGCTCGGCGGTGCGGGCGCCCTTATTGCGGAGTCCATAGTCGAGGCGGAAGTGATTGCATATGACGATCTCGGAACGGAGGCGATCCGCCGCCTTAGGGTAAAGGATCTTCCCGCGGTGGTTCTTACGGACTCCATGGGAAACGATCTCTACAGTGACGGCAGAAAAAAATACGCCGAAATATGACCGGCAATTTAATCTTGTCCTCAGTCTTGCAAAATTGCGGACAATGCGGTAAAATAAAGTATTCCGGCTAATGCCGATTTGAAAGGATTTAACGGTTGAAATATGAAAATTGTTGCGGCTACACGAAACAACGGAAAAATAAAAGAATTGCAGGCTATATTATCCGATTTGGATATTGAGATAGTATCACAGGCGGAAGCCGGCATCGATATTGAGGTAGAGGAGACCGGTGACACATTTGAAAAAAATGCGCTTATAAAAGCAAAATCGGTGTCCATGTTGTGTGACGATCCCGTTATCGCCGACGATTCGGGCTTGTGCGTCGAAGCTTTGGGCGGCGCTCCCGGAGTATATTCGGCAAGATATGCCGGAGAGAACGCGTCCGATGAAGAAAAAAACAATAAAATATTAGCCGAGCTGGGTGAAACAAAAAATCGCAAGGCAAAATTTGTCTGCGTGACGGCTCTTGTTTTTCCGGACGGATACGAGGTGACGGCAACGGGTGAAACATACGGAAGCATCACATACGAGCCGCACGGAGAAAAAGGCTTCGGCTATGACCCGATATTCTACTCGGACGATTTGAAAAAAACCTTTGCCGACGCGGACGACAACGAGAAAAACAAGGTCAGCCACCGCGCAAGGGCTTTGCAGGCTTTATATGAAAAGCTCAAAACAATAACCGACAAATAAAAGCTCACCCGATTAGGGCAGCCGGAAAAATCAGGCAAGCCGATCGGGCGAACGATACAGTATTATAAAAAACGGAGGTATACCGGTTTGGATACATTTATAGAATATATAGTAAAGAAAAAAAAGACCGCAAAGGATTACCTTACCATGGCGGCAATAATCACGGGCGTTCTTTTGCTTGCGGTATTATGCCTTTTGTTTAACAGCCTGCTTTTCGGAATACCGTTTATACTTTTCGTTTTTTGCTGCTGGGGCGCTTATATGCTTATCACATCATCAAATGTCGAATTTGAGTATATCCTTACGAACTCGGAGCTTGATATTGACAAGATAATCGCAAGGCGCGCAAGAAAAAGAATTCTTACCGTAAACTTTAGGGAAATAGAAATATGCGCGAAGCCGGATGATCCGTCCTTCAAGCATATTTACGACAATACCGCCGGCATATCGCGCATCGAAAGGCTTCACGGCGATATAAATTCGGGCAACGTATATTTTGTTGATTTTTCCCGCGACAGCGAAAAGGTGCGCGTATTGTTTGAACCGAACGAAAGAATTTTAAATGAGATAAAGAAAATAAATCCGAGACGCGTAAACATTTAAAGAACTACCGGAAAACAACCCGGCGGGAAATCGTTTTCCGTAAATTGTGCTATTGATTTATTCGGTATTTCCTTAAACCGTTGTTTCACGCAAAGCATCCCGCAGCCGCAAATGCCCCGGGTGTTTATCGGATCGTAAAATACAGAGGTGTAAAATGCTTTTAGGAAGGAATTTGGGAAGAAAAATGATTGTTGGAATCGGTACGGATATTATTGAAATCGAAAGAGTTTCTGCGGAAATCGAAAAAGAAAGACTTTTGGAAAAATACTTCAGCGAGGATGAAATCAAGTTTCTTAACGACCAGACCTCGTCAAGAACCCCCACCGCCGCATCATGCTTTGCCGCAAAGGAGGCATTTTCAAAGGCGCTCGGAACGGGAGTGAGAGGATTTATTCTCAAAGAGGTGGAAATTTTACGGGATGAAAAAGGCAAGCTTATTATGAGATTGTCGGGAGATGCGAAACAGGTGGCACTGTCGAGAGGCGCAAGGCGTTATCACGTTTCAATATCACATTGTAAGGAATATGCGATGGCTACGGTCATTCTTGAAAAATAGGTGAACGGCATGATTTTGAAAAAGGTATGCGGTGCGGCGCAAATGCGCGGCGCGGACGCCGAGGCATCCGAAAAATACGGAATACCCGGCATTGTACTTATGGAAAACGCGGCTGTCGCGTGTGTAAACGCTCTCGAAACCGAGCTTGGCAATACAGCCGGAAAAAAAGTGCTTATTTTCTGCGGAC